>JANOAY010001041.1:0-1588 GCA_031411375.1 Pedosphaera sp.
CACGAATCGGCGGAACGCTCCAGAACAATCCACGCCTCACCCCGGCGCGCTGAGGACAGCGACGCCCTACCAGTCACCGCAGAAATTTCGCACTCGTCCTTCATCATTTCTTCTCCGCCAGCGTGGACTTTGGCAGCGGCACGGTCAACCGCACCCGCGCGCCATTCTCTGCACCGCGTCCGATCTCAAATTTTCCGCCCACGTCCTCCATGCGCTTGCGCATGTTTTTCAAGCCGTTCCGCACGCTCGGCGCGTCCGGGTCGGCGAGGCCGCGTCCGTTGTCCTCGATCTCCACCACGAACGCGCCGCCCTCCACGCGCACGCGCACCCACGCAGCAGTGGCCTTCGCGTGGCGCACCACGTTGGTCACAGCTTCCTTTGAGGCGAGAAAAACATTGTGCCGCACCTCGGGCGTGATGACGGCGGGCGGCAAATTCTCCTGCACCTCCAACCGGTAGCGCAGCCCGGCCACGGCGAGAAAATCCTGCGCGTGTTTGCAGATGTAATTGACCAGGCCTTCGAGCGTGTCGTTCGCCGGATTCACCGTCCACACGATCTCGTCGAGCGCGCGCGTGGTCTCGCGGGCGGTCTGGGAAATCTGCCGCGCGTGCTCCTCAATCTCGTGCGGCAAATCTTTGTCCGCATCCACCAGTTCGCCGAGCAGCGCGACCTGCGTGAGGCTCGCGCCCACCTGATCGTGAATGTCCCGCGCGATGCGCGCGCGTTCTTTTTCCAATGCTTCCTTCTGGCGCAAGACCGCGAGCTGCCGCTGAAGTTTCTGAGTGGAGAAGTAATGCACAACGGCGGCGATCAATCCCAGCAGCGCCAGCGCGGAAAGAATGAGGAACCACCAGGTGCTCCAGAACGGCGGACGCACCCACACCGGCAACGCCGCGCCCACGTTGTTCCACACGCCGTCCTCGTTCGCCGCCACCACGCGGAAGGTGTAGTGGCCGGGATGCAACTTGCGATAGGTGGCCTTGCGGTCGCGTCCGTCGTCGAACGACCAGTCCTTGTCGAAGCCGACGAGTTGATAACGAAACCGCGCCCGTTCCGCCGCGCCGAGATTCAGGCTCGCGTAGCGCAGCTCGATCCGCTCGTCGCGCGGCAACAGGACCAGCGTGTTTGTTCCCTCAATGATCTCCAATTTCCGCAGCACCTCATCCACGGTGATGGACTCGATGGTCACGGGCGGAGGGTTGGTGTTCGAGCGGACGCGGGCGGGATTCGCCGCGACCACGCCTTTCGTGGTGGCAAACCAGAGCGTGCCATCGGGCGTGCGCGTCACCGCGGGCTGTGAGCGATAAGGCCGCCCGCGCGTGGGCAGTCCGTCATTCTGATCAAACGCGCGGCAGGCGATGAAGCTCTGGCGCTTCTCCGCAAACTCAATCAGCGACTTCTTCGGCACGCGCAAAATTCCGGCGTTGGAACTCATCCACAAATTGCCCTCGTCATCCTCCGTGAGGCAGCCGAGCTGATCGCTGGCGAGACCGTCGCGGGTGTTGAAGCGGGTCCAGCGTCCTTTGCGCCAGCAGCCGAGGCCATTCGCCGCCGTGGCCGCCCACAGCACGCCGTCGCCGTCCACGAG
>JANOAY010001042.1:0-5059 GCA_031411375.1 Pedosphaera sp.
TGCCATTCGAACGGTCTTTCGGCACGCAGCGGCGTTCGCAGAGCATTGAACCAAAACTTTCGTCTAAGAAATCACCATGCCTCGTGTCATAGATGCGGATGTCGCAGTTCAGACGCGAGACAAGTCGAACAGTTCAGTGAGCCAGCCCGACCAAGTTAATCACATGGACGGGGCGCAAACATGCGGGACGGACGCTTCCGAGTTCAACTCGATTGAGGAAGCGTTCCTTGCCCTCGAAGCGCCGCTGCTCGCGTACGCCCTGCGCCTCCTCAAAGAGCCGGCTATGGCGCAAGACGTTGTTCAAGAGGCATTCGTGCGGTGTCACGCGGAGTTCAAATCCGTGCGTGACCCGAGGCGCTGGCTGTTCCGCACCGTCCACAACCTCGCGCTCAACCATCTGCGCCGCGACAGCAAGGTCATCCCGCTCCATCCCACGCCGGGCGAAGCCGCGTCGCCCGCGCACGACCCCGCCGACCCGCAGCCGTTGCCCGATGAATACATCACGCGCCTCGAACACATCGGCCTCGTGCGCCTGAGCCTCGGCGCGCTCGACGAACGCAGTCGCGAACTCGTGCGCCTGAAATTCGACGACGACCTTTCCTACAAAGAGATGAGCGCGCGCACCGGCCTGACCGTCAGCCACGTCGGCTACCTGCTGCATCACGCGCTGAAGACGATTGAAACCGAGCTGGCGAAAAGCGGGGTGGTGGGATGAATCGAAATGCACAACCGGGAACAATCCTGAAGGGATTGAATCCTCCAGCCCAAGGTTGCGACGCAGGAGCTACCCTGGGTCAGCGTGTGGAAGAATCATCAACCCTGAAGGGGTTGAATCTTTTCCCTCCGCCGTCGCGCGGGCGTGATGCAACCCTTTCAGGGTTGGAAGAATTTTTTAACGCCCAACCCAGGGTAGCGCGTACCGCGCAACCCTGGGCTGGAGGATGGAATCCCTTCAGGATTCTGCCAGCGCCAAGAAAGGAGCGTGCTCAATGAACTCCGATTTCTCCAATCTTCCTCCCGAGGAACGCGAACTCAGCCTCACCGCGCTGCTGCTCGGGGAACTGCCGCCTGCCGAGGCCGACCAACTCCGTGCCGCTCTCGCTGCTGATCCGGAAGTGGCGCGCGAACACGAGCGCCTAAGCCAGACCATCGAACTCGTGCGCGAGACCCGCGCGATGGAACGCCAGACCTCCGCCGCTGGCACGCCGCTCCGGCTGGATGACACGCGCCGGCAGAAATTGCTGGAGGTGTTCAAGCAGCCATTGGCCGCACCCGTCGCCGCGCCTCGCCGCCCGCGCGATCTTCGGTTCCTGCCGCTGGCCTTGGCGGCGGCGCTGGTGGGATTATTGATAGCGACGGTGATGTTACCATCGCTCGCCAAGTCAAAAGCGCCCGCACAGCGAACGACGGTTTTGATGTCGCTGAAACCTGTCTCCGAATCCTTGCCACAAAAATTGGTGCGACTCATCACGCCTGCGCCATCGCCTCGTCCCGATCTCGACACCCAACGCGAAGTCGAACTCGCCCTCACGGAAAATTTCTCCACCTCCGCCTTCGACGCCGAGGGCACAAAGGCCGCGCCCGCCCCTAAGCTTCCCTCCATCGCCCTTGCGCTACCCGCGATGGCCGACGCCAATGGCGACTTGCGCGAGTTGAAAGAACTCGCCGCTGAGTTCGATGGCGCGGGCCGCGCCATCCAACCGATGACGGAATCACTCGCCCGCAACGACGTGAACCGCGGGCTGGCGCGGGGCAATGAAGTCGCCTTCGGCAACAACCGCAGCTTCTTCGACGACAGCGCGTTCCGCGTTCCCACTCCGGCCATGCCTGCATCCCAGCCCATTTCCAACAACCGCTGGGACAGCAAGGACGAATTGGCTGGTGGCAGCACCATCAATGTCCCGCCGCAAACACCCGCCGCGAACCTCGGCACGCTTTGGGCCGAAACCGGCGTGGGCCGGCGCGCCGCCGTGACCGCCAGTGCGAACGAGCGGCAAATTTCTCAGGCTGTGCCGTCAGACGATGGCAGTGTCTTTTCCGTGAATGGAGTTGAGTATGCTAACAACTCGCTCGCGGGTAATTTTCATTTCACTCCAGCCGCGCTTGGTGTTCCTCCGCTTCCGCCGGTCGCGTCCGACATGAGCGTCGCGCAAGCCCAATCCATCATCGAAGCGCGGAGGTTCCAGTTCGAGAACCCACCCGCGTCGGGCCGACCTTCCATCCTGTCGCCGACCGCGCCGGTAAGCAGACTTTCGGTTGCACGCGATGAGAAGGCCCTGGCGGACAGGCAAACGGCCACTCGCTATGCCGAATGGGCCCAGGAGGGTGAAGTCGCCGGCAAACAAACGCTGGCTGAAGTGGAAAAGGCGTGGAGCGATCCGGTCCGCGCGCAATCTCTGCTTCCAAACGTGTCGCCAGACGGCGGAGTCAGTAGTTTTGGCGGCGGTGGCGGACGCCGAGGCGGGCTGGTCGGCGGCGGCCAAGCGAAAGGCGGAGCATCCTACGCGGGTGTGAGCATTCCGCCAAGCGGCCAGCCCGGCTTGGACGGACGCAACATCACCGACCTCTCAGCTGTGGAGCAAAAGATGGACGGACTCAAAGACACGCCGCTCGCTCAGACGCCCGAGCCGATGTCCATCCGCGCCCGCTTGGCGAATGACCCATCCGGTGCTCCGGCCTTGGCTGTAGATTTCGAGACCAAGAGCAAGGCGGTGGAGGATCGCTTTGGCCGGGCGGATGATTTCATCGTGTCACCGGAAATGCTCGACGCGGTGAAGCTGCAAATTCAAAGCGCGCCGTCGTTCGCAAGCGGGGCGGGCGTGGCGGCGGCCAAGGACAATTTGTCAGCCAGCCGTCCCTCGCTTGCCACCACGCCCAATGCGAGTTCACGAAATTTTATCTCCCGTGGTTCGGGTTCACTTGCTCCAGCGCCAACGCCCGCGCCGCCCGTCAGCGGCCCGGAGGCGAAGGACGTCACCGTCCACGAATTTTTGGAAGACAACTCGGCGGCCCCCGCCACGTTTAACGCGCTGTTGATGACCAACGCCGTCGTGAATTATTTCGCCGACGTGCCTGCGACTGCCGGGGACAACACCTTCGCGTGGAAGTTCAATGGCAATGATTCTTGGTTTGGTGGGGGTAACGCCATCCAAGGCTTCAATGCGATCCGCGTCATCAGGGACACTCCGGGGCCGGTAGGCGAACGCGTGGAAAAACAGACCGGTCTCAAAAGTGACGCGAACGGGCGTGTAGAAATCCAGCTTCCCGCCGCAGCGGACGGCGGGCTGCGTTTCAGCGGCGGACTTTCGCCAGAGCAAAGCGTCAGCACCAAGTTGGAGGCGCGCAATATAGCGGTGGAGTCGTTGAAATCCGAAGTGACCAAGGAAGAAACAGCGGGTGAGACAGCGGCCAGCAAAGCTTTCTTCAGGCTGCGATCAACAAACGTCGGCGGGTCCGTGGTTTTTAATCCCAACGTGGGGACCAATGTCGCTCCAGCCAAAACTGGAAAACCCGCCGCCGCTGAAGAGCCGGTGCTGGTGAAGAAAGTTTCCGCATCTGCACCCACCCCCCAACCCGAAGTCCTCACGCGCGACAATGCGTTCTCCACCTTCTCACTCAATGTTTCCGACGTCTCGTTCAAGCTGGCGGCGGCGAGTTTGGAAAAGGGCGCGATGCCGGACGTGGCCACGGTGCGCAGCGAGGAATTTATCAATGCCTTCGACTATCGCGACCCGATGCCGGCGGCGGGCGTGCCGGTCGCGTTTGCGTGGGAGCGCGCGCGGTATCCATTCGCGCATAATCGCGACGCGCTGCGTTTCTCGGTGAAGACGGCGGCGCAGGGGCGCGACGGCGGCAAGCCCTTGAACATCGTGCTGCTCCTCGACAACTCCGGCTCGATGGAGCGCGCGGACCGCGTGCGCATCATCCAGGAGGCGTTGCGCGCGTTGGCCGCGCAACTTCAGCCGCAGGACAAGTTGAGCGTGGTCACGTTCTCGCGCACGGCGCGGCTCTGGGCGGACGGCGTGACGGGCGCGCAGGCCGCCCAGGTCGCGAATAAGATTGCCGCGCTCACGCCCGAAGGCGGCACGAATCTCGAAGAGGCGCTCGACCTCGCGTATCGCACCGCGCTGCGCCATTACGCCGCCACGGCCATGAATCGCGTGGTGCTTCTGACTGACGGCGCGGCGAATCTCGGCAACGTCGAGCCGGCGTCGTTGAAGGCGAAGGTGGAAGGTTTCCGCAAGCAGGGCGTGGCGCTCGATTGCTTCGGCATCGGCTGGGAAGGGTTCAACGACGACCTGCTCGAAAACCTTTCGCGCAATGGCGATGGCCGCTACGGCTTCGTGAACACGCCGGAGGAAGCGTCCACGGAATTCGCCGCGCAACTCGCGGGCGCGCTGCAAGTCGCCGCGTCGGATGTGAAGGTGCAAGTCGAGTTCAATCCCAAGCGCGTGACGGCGTATCGCCAGATCGGCTACGCGAAGCATCAGCTCACCAAACAGCAGTTCCGCGACAACACGGTGGATGCCGCTGAGATCAGCGCGTCGGAGGCGGGCAACGCGCTCTACGTCATCGAGACCAATCCGCGCGGCGAGGGGCCGATTGCGACCGTGCGCGCGCGTTTCCGCATTCCGCAGACGAGCGACTATCGTGAGCACGAGTGGGTCGTGCCGTTCGGCTCGGCGGTGGAGTTGGAGCAGTCGAGCAGTGCGTTGCGCCTCGCGACGAGTGCCTCCGCGTTTTCCGAATGGCTCGCGGGCAGCCCCTTCGCTGGTGAAGTTACGACGGATCGTTTGCTCGGCCTGCTCTCCGGTGTGCCCGAAGTTTATGGCGCGGACCCGCGCCCGAAGAAACTGGAGTGGATGATCCGCCAGGCGAAATCGATTTCAGGGAAGTGATTCAAAATTATGAATTCAGAAACATCGCGCGCGCAGTTGGACTTTCCAAGAACCCCAACGGGGTTCCATCACCTAGCCCAGGGTTGCGAGGCACGAGCTACCCTGGGTCAGCAGCCAAAATGTTTTTCAACCCTGAAGGGGTTGAATCCCGAGGTGTTGTT
>JANOAY010001043.1:0-4395 GCA_031411375.1 Pedosphaera sp.
AGCATCATCTTCGCGAATCAGGGGACGCGCGGCTTGCGCGGAATCGGCCTGCACACGGCCAACGTCATCACCCCGAAGCCGAAGCTCGCGACTGAGGAAGATTTGCTGAATTACCAAAAGCAGTTCCTCGGCGGCTTGAAATCGGCGGCGGACACGGCGCGATTGGCTGAGCCGCAATTCATGATTCTGGGCATGAGCCTGGAACATGTCGTGGGCGGGCTCGAGGCCATCAAGTCACCGCTGACGGAAATCGAATCCTACTCCGGCCTCGGCTGGGCTTCCACGCATGAGGCGATGCCTGCGGCGTTGCGGAAGTTTGGCGCGCGGCGCATCGGACTGCTGACGCCGTTCGACAAAAAGGGAAACGAACACGCGACGCGGATGTTCGAGGAACTCGGCTTCGAGGTCGTGGCGAGCGTCGGCTTCTCCTGCGCCAACGCCCTGCACATCGCGCACATTCCCGACTCGGCCAAGGAGAAGGCCATCCTCGAACTGCTGGCCACGGATGAAAACAAACTCGACGCCATCGTTCAGTGCGGCACCAACATGAGCCTGCTCGACGTGACGGAGAAGTTGGAGCCAGTCGTCGGGATTCCGATCCTCGGCGTCAACGCGGTGCTCTTCTGGTATGCACTGCGGGAAAATGGATTCACCGATCCGCTCGTCGGCGGGGGACGGTTGCTGCGAGAATTCTGAAACCGAAACAAACCATGAACATCGAAGCGCGCCTCCATGAACTCGGCCTGCAATTGCCCGCGCCGCCAAAGCCCGCCGGCAATTACCAACCCTGGCGGATCGCCGGCCATCTGCTCTTTCTTTCCGCCCAGTTCCCCATCGAGAACGGCCAGTTGCGCTTCATCGGCCAGGTCGGCGCGGACCTGACGGAAGCCGATGGCTACGCCGCCGCGCGCCTGGCCGCGCTGAACGTGCTCGCGCAAATCCAGTCCGCGCTCGGCGATTTTGACCGGTTCGAAACGCTCGCACGCATGGAGGGCCACGTTGCCAGCGCCCCCGGCTGGCTCAATGCGCCGCGCGTTCTGGACGGCGCGTCTGATCTGTTTGTCGCCGTGCTCGGCGAACGCGGCCACCACACGCGCACCGCCTTCACGCCCTCGCGACTGCCGCTGAACCTCGCCGTGGAACTCGTCGTCACGGCGGTCATTCGTCAGTAGCGCCTGGTTAATTTCTCTCTTCCCTGCCGGACTGGGGAACAAATCACCGCACCAAATTCCCGCAACCGCCCCGGCTGCATCGACACGCCGATGGACCGGGCGATCGGGACGCGCTGCGGCTGGTCTGCGACCCGGCCGCGCGCCGCCTTTCCCGGCTGCGGAACGTGGTGCGAAGCGGGCGAGAATAGTCTCGACGCGACTTTTCGGGGCGAAATACGTTGCCAGCATGAACCTAGATCGGTTGAAAACCGCGCCGCCTACTCGCTTTTAGGCCACATTCTCACGCCATGAAACGTCGAGCCTTCAACTTGTCCTGTTTCGCCTTGATCATCGCAACGATGACCGCTTGCCGTTCGACTCCGCCAACGCAGGGTGAGCGCAAGGTGAACATCGGAGGCTCCCGTTTGCACATGCTGGTCGCAGGGCACGGCCGTCCGGTAGTGGTGCTGGAAGCTGGCCTCGGCGACACCATTAGCACTTGGGAAAAGGTGCAGCCGGAGGTGGCGCGGTTCGCGTGCGTGGTGGCTTATGATCGCGCCGGGTTGGGAAAGTCGGAGCCTGCGGTCGTCGAGTCGCGAACGACGGCACAGATCGCTCGCGAATTGCACACGGCACTTCGCAAAGCCAAATTGCGGCCGCCCTACGTGCTGGTGGGCCACTCCATGGGTGGGCTTCACGTCCGGCTGTTCGCGCATCAGTTTCCCGAAGAGGTGGCGGGATTGGTTCTGGTGGATCCGAGTGCAGAGGATTGGAACGATCTGCTCAAAGCTCAGTTCCCGGATGAGTATGCAAAGATGATGGCGTGGAGGACGAGAAACCATCCTGAGGGAATGAAAAAGGAACTCGCCGCCTGGGAAACGTCCAGAGAACAAGCCCGAGGCGCACGGCCATTACCGCAGGTGCCCGTCGTCTTGTTTACCGGTTTGAAAGGCAATCCAGGCGGCACCGGCATTATCTTGAAGCTGCACACCGAATGGTTGCAGACAATTCCGGGTGCCACGCACATCGTGACCGAGAAGAGCGGACATTATCTGCACACCACCGAGCCTGAATTGGTCGTCAACGCCATCAGCAACATTGTGGCACGCGTGCGTAGCCGTGCTGCGCCGCCTGCGGCACCGCCCACGAAAACTGAGGAACGCGGAGGGGCCGTCTTGAACCAGTTGCGCGATGAAATCAACGCGCACTATGGCTACCGGGAGGGTGTTCCGCGGATCAACCTTGGTCCCTGCGGGCGGTTCGCTAAAGCCTTTCGCGAGCAATGGAACGCCCGCTTCCTTCAAAAGGTGAGCATCGCTTTCGTGATGGCAAATGACGGATCTCAGTGCCATCACGTTGTGGTCAGGCTGCCCGACGGCAACTATTATGACGGCGGAAACGGCGTCATGTCGGAGAGGACGTTGCTGGGTCTGTTTCCGCAAAGTCGAATGGAGGAGATGAGAGATTTTGACCTGAAACTCCTCGACCAGCGTTCCTACGGCTTGGGTAGAAATTACCCCGTCTGTCCGAACTACTCTGATGACATTACGGCCAGGCTGATCGAGAATTGGTTGGCCCAGTTGCCGGGCAATATTGAAAAACCATGATTTGGTTATCCCGCAATCCGGCAGTGCCCAACCACTACAGGTTAAACCCCAGCGCGACGCAGTGTCCTCGTCACGGAATTACGGACCCAATTCACCTCGCCCGCAGTTCCAGCAACCTTCCCGGTAGCATTGGCACGTCGCCTTTGTGGTTCAGCGGGCGGCTGTATTCGAGCACGTAAATCCCACCGCGGTGCATGACCACGTCGATGGGCCGCGCGGGCGCGAGCCAGGTCGTGGTCTGCGCTTCGTAGCCAGTCGCGGTTTTCTGCCCGCGCATCTGGAGGAGGTCGAAGCCCACGTCCGGGTCGCTCTTGAGCAGATTGCTGTCGCGCGTGGGTTTGTCTTCACGCCGCCTGGAAGGAAACCTTCAGGCCGAGCGCAGAGAGAACAGAACTGAGGCTGGACAACCGCGGGTTGCCGTCGCGGGAAAAAAGCCGATACAAGCTTTCCCGGTTCAACTTGCTCAACTCTGCCGCGCGCGCGACGCCGCCTTGGGCTTCCACCACATCGCGCAGACCGACGAGAAAAACCTCAGGACCTTCCTCGAAGCAAGCCGTGAGGTATTCCGCCGCTGTTTCGGGGTCGTCCAATTTCTTCCGCAGGATTTTTTTGTAACTGACCGTTTTCATAATTCACTTCGCTTTGTATTCGCGCCAATGCTGCTTGGCCAACCGGATGTCCCGGTCTTGCGTTCGTTTGTCGCCGCCGCAGAGCAGAACGACCAGCGTTCGCCCGCCCTGGCCGAAATAAACCCGGTAACCCGGCCCGCAATCCACTCGCAGTTCGCTCACGCCTTCGCCGACCGATTTGCAGTCACCCAGATTGCCCTGCCGCACCCGTGCCAGCCGCGCGAGAATTCGCGCCACGGCTTTCTTGTCGTCCAAATCGTCCAGCCACTCCTCAAAAGGCACGCGCCCGCCTTGCGTGCGGAAGGCGACGACTTCTTTGGGTGTGGCGAACACCGGCCTACTGTAGCTTTTAAGCTACAGAACCGTCAACTGGTTGTCGGCCTTCACCCACTCGGCCTGCGTGATGGTTCGTCCGATGCGCGAGCAGATGGCTGGTGGAAAAACCGAATGCGGCTGAAGTCTTTGAATCCTGACTGTAACTGTGTCGAGAGTCGTGCGTCAGCGGGGGCAGATGAGTCACCGTCGAGTGAACTCACACCATGACAAATTATGAACACGATGAACCAAGACGTTTGCACCATGCCGGATCACGGACTCGAAACTGCCGCGTCCCCATGTTGCCGGCCCAGTTCGCCGCACTTTCGCGGGGCACGGCCCGTTCAGTCCCCCGTCAAACAGCGGCGGCTGGAATTCTGGCGCGACCGGGTGGCTTGGGCCAAAGCCGCCCGCAACACGTTGAACTGCCTCATCGGTTGCAGTATCGGGGACTTCGCCGTCATCATCTACATGCAGGCGAAGCATCCACATGTGTCGATGTGGCTGACGATGGGACTGGCGATGGCGGCGGGCCTGGTGACTTCGATTCTTTTCGAGAGCGCCATGCTGCGGTTCAAGGAAGGCTTCGCCTGGCGGAACGCCGTGACGATGGCTTTCTCCATGAGCTTCCTCTCGATGCTCGGCATGGAACTGGCCGCGAACGTTACGAACTATCTGCTCACGGGCGGCACG
>JANOAY010001044.1:0-1738 GCA_031411375.1 Pedosphaera sp.
CGCAGAGTCTGAGAGCCGTTTTGGATCATGCTGTTTCGCCTGTGAACTAAGAACGGCGGACAAGGCTGTCCGCCGCTCCGCTCGCGCAAGTGAGAATAATCCTTCAGTCCGCCTCCACATTGGCCGAAAGGAATCACATGCAACCTAAGACAGCAGCCGCCCTGGTCCTGATGGGATGGGGGCTGGTCTGGCCGAGCTGCGGTTTCGCGCTCGGCATCAAGGTGTTCGATCACGACGCGTTCGCGACGGCGCGCGGCGACGCCTTTGCCGCCACGGCGGACAATCCCTCGGCGGTTTACTACAACCCCGCCGGCATCACCCAGCTCAAAGGCCACAACGTGCGCGGCGTGCTGAACGCCGTTTCGGTGGAGCCTTCTTTCTCGCCCCGCAGCGGGCGGGACGTGCGGACGGATCGCGAGTTCGTGGCGCTGCCCAATTTGTTTTACACCTACTCGCCGGAGAAGCTGCCGCTGTCTTTCGGCGTGGGTTACTACATGCCGTTCGGGCTGGCGCTGGACTGGCCGAAGGACGGGCCGTTCCGCACCACGACGATTCACGGCGAGCTGGAAGATCACACGTTGAGCGGCGTGATGGCGTGGAAGATCACCGAGACGCTCTCCATCGCGGCGGGCCCGGCGGTGAGCTACGTGACCACGGATTTGCGGCGCGGCATTGACCCGGACAATCCGGACGACGAATTCAAATTCACCGGCGACGACTTCGCGTACGGCGCGACGGCGGGCCTGCTCTGGCAGCCGACGAAACGCCACTCGTTCGGCATCAGCTACCGCAGCCCGGTGCAGGTGCATCTGGCGGGTGACGGAGAATTTTCCGGCATTCCGATTCCGAAACAGCGCGCCAAGGTCACGCTCCCGCTGCCGCAAGTCGTCGTCATCGGCTACTCCTTCCGCCCCACGCCCAAGTGGAATCTCGAAGTGAACGTGGACTGGACCGACTGGGACCGCGTCAACACGCCCATCCTCCAGCAAGACCCCGCCGTGCCGCTGCCCTTGCAATGGGAGAGCAGCTACGCCTTCGAGTTTGGCGCCACGCGCTATTTCGACAACGGCCTGCACGTCAGCGCCGGATACGTGTTTCTCGAAAACTCCACGCCGGAGAAAACTTTCAACCCGCTGGTGCCGGACCAGGACCTGCACGTTTTCAGCGCGGGCGTCGGCGGCCAGCGCGAGCGGTGGTCGTGGGATTTCACCTACCAGTTCACGCAGGGCGCGGGGCGCGACGTGGACAGCTCGGTGAACGGCCCGAGCGTGAGCGGCCATTACAAATTTATCGCGCACGTCGTCAGTTTGTCGCTCGGCTACAAGTTCTAGTCCCGGAGTGCGTCCGGGCTGCGGCCTTGCTTTCGCGAGAAACCGTGAGTTGAATCGAAATGTCCGAAGGTTGGAGAAATCAAAATAATAATTATGCCTGCTGCTTCACCCACTGCTGTCCCGGCTCGCGCTTCCGAGCCGTCTCCCAACGCCGCCAAGGAAACCACCCGTCCCACGCTGCTCATTGTGGACGACGAGCTGGGCCTGCGGCAGTCGCTCAAGCTGATTTTCAAAAACGATTACGAGCTGCTCCTCGCCGACAACGGCCCGCTCGCCATCGAACTCGCGCAGAAGCACAAAATTGACGCCGCCATCCTCGACATCCGCATGGAGAACATGTCGGGCATTGACGTGCTGCAAGGGCTGAAGGCCGTGGACCCGCACATCGAGGTCATCATGCTCACGGC
>JANOAY010001045.1:0-3832 GCA_031411375.1 Pedosphaera sp.
GCCCTGGCAGCGCAGGTTGCAGGAGTTGATGATAGAGAGGTAGAGAAACGGCGGGAAGTATTCGCCGCGCTTCACGCGCCGCTTGAACCGCTCAACGGAGAGCATCCCCTTCACGCCAAAATTCCACGCGGCCTTCCACAGGCAGCGTTTGTCCACGGTGCGGATGATTCGAGTGGCGAGTCGCGGTAGCATGGCGGTCAGACGTTCGGGTTGGTGGTCAATTCGTTCACGCGCGGACTTTCATCGGTTGACCGGGTGAAGTCGATCTTGGAATCGACAGACCGCAAGCATTCCGTCCCCGTGCTTGACGCCCCCCAGTCGGAAACATACTTTCCGTCGCTCTTGGTTGGTGGTCGTAGCTCAATGGTAGAGTCCCAGATTGTGATTCTGGCTGTTGCGGGTTCGAATCCCGTCGGCCACCCCAACCTTCCTTCTCTTGCGGACACGCTGTGGTGGTGTGGCGTGAATTAAGGTTCAGCATTTCCTGTTTCCACTCTAGCCTGCGCACATGACGCCACTTGCGTTGCATGAATTTCACACGGCCCGGTCCGCGCGCTTCACCGAAGTGCGCGGGCAGGAAGTCGTGGAGCATTACGGAGACTGGCTCGCGGAGCACACGGCGCTGCGCCAGTCGTGCGCGGTGCTGGACCTGAGTTTCCGCAGCCGCCTCGTGCTCACGGGCGGTGATCGCGTGCGCCTGCTCAATGGGCAGGTGACGAACAATGTGAAGGAACTGCCCGCCGGCGAAGGCTGCTACGCCGCGCTCGTCACGAACAAGGGCCGGATGCAGAGCGACCTGAACATCCACATCTTGCCCGAGGAAATTCTTTTGGACTTCGAGCCGGGGTTGGCGGCGGCCATCGCGGAGCGGTTCGACAAATACATCATCGCAGACGACGTGCAGGTGATTGATGCCGCGCCGCACTATGGATTGTTGAGCGTGCAAGGGCCGCGAGCTTGGGAAGCTGTTGAGCAGACCGCCCTGAGCTTCGCGCGCCCAGAAAAGGTGTTTCACTCCCGCAGCCTCCAACACGAAACGCTCGGTGAGATTTACTGCGTGAACCAGCCGCGCACCGGCACCACTGGTTTTGATTTCTTTGCGCCAGTGAATTCACTCGAACCGCTTGCTGAGAAATTGTTCTCCGCCGTGGGGACGCTCGGTGGACGGGCGGGCGGCTGGCGTGCCTTGGAAGCCGCGCGCATCGAAGCGGGCCTGCCGCGTTTCGGCGCGGAGATGGACGAGACGAATCTGCCGCCCGAAGCCGGCATCGAGGCGCGCGCCATCAGCTACACGAAGGGCTGCTATATCGGGCAGGAGATCATCGCGCGCCTCCGCACGTATGGCCAGGTGGCGAAAGCGCTGCGCGGGCTGCGCTTTGCCGATAGCGCGGGCGAGTTGCCGAAGCGTGGCGACAAACTTTTCTTCGGCGACAAGGAAGTCGGCTCCGTGAGCAGCGCGCTGCGCTCCCCATCCTTGAACGCCAACATCGGCCTCGGCTACGTGCGCCGCGAGCGCAACGGGACTGGCACGGAGCTGCAAGCGCGGACGGCGAGTGGCGACATCAGCGCGGTGATCGTGGACCTGCCGTTCGTGCAGTAGCCCCGTTCAGAACTTCATCACCGTGAACGCCGCTTCAAACCACAGCTTGTTGAACTCGAACTGCATCTCGCCCGTCTCGAAGTTCGCGCCGAACCAGACCATCTGATTGCGCGGCGCGACCAGTCCGCACAACTCGCCGAACATTTCTTCGTCAAAGGCGAGGATGTGGTAGCGGTTGCGCCGCAGTTCCTCCTTCGCCATTGCCGCCATCAGTTGCTCGGCGGCGGCGGGTGATTTTTTCAGCACCCAGATTTCTGCGGCGTGAACTTTCACGGCCAGTTTGTCGAGCTTGGTCACGCTGCACTCGCCGCACTCGACCCAGAGCTTGGGCTGCATGTCGTAGTCGAGCCACACGAGATCGGGTTTGAACTGGATGGAGTCGTTATGAACGTCGCCCTCGATTTGCAGGCGCTCGCGGTAGAAGAGCACGAAACCCAGCATCTTCAGCACGACGTGCGTGAGCGTCTCGGTATCGTTCTGCGCGATGATGATGCCGCCCGGCAATTCCCGACGCCGGTCGCGGCTCTCGAAACGAAAACTGTATTTCGCGCTCATGAACTTCAACCCCACCAATCACCGGGCGAGCAAAGAACATCAAGCACTGGCAGCGGAGCGCGGGCGGGACCAACCTGCGCTCCAGCCGGTTTCCCGCTTGAGCCGTCGCGCGCCGCTCCTTCAAAGTCCGCGCGCATGAAAGCACAGCATCGCATCGGCATCATCGGCGGCAGCGGCCTCTATCACCTCGAAGGATTCACGAACCAGAAATGGGTCACGGTGAACACGCCGTTCGGTGCGCCCTCCGATCAGTTGCTCACGGGAAAACTTGCGGGGCGCGATGTGGTATTTCTGCCACGTCACGCGCGCGGGCATAAAATTCTCCCGAGCGAGCTGAATCATCGCGCCAACCTCTGGGCGATGAAGAAGCTGGGCGTGCAATGGATTCTCAGCGTCAGTGCCGTCGGCTCGTTGCAGAAGAAATACCGGCCCTGCGACATCGTGCTGCCCGATCAGTTTCTCGACCGCACGAAGCGTTCGTTCGAGCACACGTTTTTCGGGCGCGGCATTGTCGGCCACGTCGCGTTTGCCGATCCGGTGTGTGAGGAGTTGCGGCAGTTAATCCTGAAGAACGGACGCAAGCTCGGCGCGCGCATCCACGACGGCGGCACCTACGTGAACATGGAAGGCCCGGCCTTCAGCACGCGCGCCGAGTCGCTCACCAATCATCGCGCCGGCTACGACGTGATCGGCATGACGAATCTCGGCGAGGCCAAGTGCGCGCGCGAAGCCGAGATCGCCTACGCCACGCTGGCGATGATCACCGACTACGACTGCTGGAAGGTGGACGAGGCGCACGTCACCGTGGAGATGGTGGTGGCAAACGTGAAGCGCAACGCCGAGATGGCGAAGAAAATTCTCGTCGCCACCGTGCCGCAGATTCCGACGGAGCCAAACTGGCCGTGCCACTCCGCGCTGGCGGGCGCGATCATGACGGAGCGGAAGTGCTGGCCCGCGAAGACGGTGCGGGAACTCGCGCCGTTGCTGGCGAAGTATTTGTAGCGCCATGTTCCGCCGCGATCTGATTCCGCTGCTGCTCGGACAGACGATGAGCCTGTCCGAGATCGCGCGCGCCGTGGGAGAGAAACCGAAGGACGTGATTGATGCGCTCAAGCATCTGGCCGAGAGCAGCCGCCACGGCGACTACGAACTGGTGGTGACGCCCGCCGAATGCCGCAGGTGCGGGTTTGAGTTTCAGACGGACAAGTTCGCGCGCCCAGGCAAGTGTCCGAAGTGCCGCGCAACTTGGATTTACGAGCCGCTGTTCGCGGCGAAGCCGAAGCAGCGTGCTGCCAGTTTGTAACTGGCAGAAGGCTGGAGCGGAGAGGGTGCCGGAACTTGCGATGGCGTCCGTCGTCACCAAGCCCTGCCAGTTGCAAACTGGCAGCACGTTATGGCGACAGCCGCTCGATGCGCCACAACCCACCGGGCTGGCGCGTGTATTGGAAGCGGTCGTGCAGGCGGTTCGGGCGGCCTTGCCAAAATTCCACGCGTACCGGATTCAGCACGTAGCCGCCCCAGTAGGGCGGCAGTTCTACGTCGCGGCCCGCGAAGCGCGCTTCCGCTTGCGCCAGTTCGTTTTCCAAATCCATTCGCCCGTGGACGACGGAACTTTGCTTCGAGACCCACGCGCCGAGTTGGGAGCCGCGCGGGCGCTTGGCAAAATACTCGGCGGAT
>JANOAY010001046.1:0-8162 GCA_031411375.1 Pedosphaera sp.
GATGATTTCAATGTCGCGCACGGGATCAACCGAGCCAGCGACGTGAATGACATTCTCATCGTCGAAGCAGCGGACGACTTGCACGATGGCGTCCACTTCGCGGATGTGCGTCAGAAATTTGTTGCCCAAGCCTTCGCCCGTCGCCGCGCCCTTCACCAGACCGGCGATGTCCACGAACTCCACGGCGGCTGGAATCACCACGCTCGTCTTCGCAATGTCCTTGAGCACCGCGAGTCGCGCGTCTGGCACCGTCACGATGCCGACGTTCGGGTCGATGGTGCAGAACGGATAGTTCGCGGCCTCGGCCTTGCGGGTGCGCGTGACGGCGTTGAACAGGGTGGACTTGCCGACATTGGGCAGCCCGACGATTCCAGCTTTGAGCATAAATTGTTTATCCCCGGCGACCGGGGGCGCGGACACTACCGGTGTGCGGTGAGCGGTTCAACAACGGGAAACATGGCTGCGCTCCTTTCGCATCTTGGGCAAAAGACGACAGCACGGCGCGTCCTGCGGACGGCGGTGAATCAGCCGACATTTTTTAACTGAAAGTTCATCTGGCCTGCGAAGTCCGCCGTTCAAGCAGCAATTCTTCGGGAATGAATCCTTTTCAGCCGTTCGCCCGGAAGCGTTGAACCAGTCTGATTGCATCGCGACCGGATGGCACACGCCCCGCTTAGGGAAGCCGATGATTTTGATTCGGAACAACTGGGAGCCGGGAACGAACGTCCGCCGCCGCCAGCATGAGCGCGCGTAACGATGTCCGACCGTTCCATCATCGACGAATTGCTCGCCGACCAGCGCAGTCTCACGGCGGTCGAGAAGTTTTCCCGCGCCCATGACGCACTCGCGCCGGGCGCGCAACGTTATCGCGATTTAATTCCGCTGGAGAAGCCGCAGTCCGGTGAGCAATACGCCTTCGAGGTCGCGCTCGACAAATGTTCCGGCTGCAAAGCCTGCGTCACCGCCTGCCACAGCCTGAACGGCCTCGATGACAACGAAACATGGCGCGAAGTCGGGCTGCTGATTGCGCCGCCGAAACGGCATGGTTGGCAGGGACGGCTGGAAAAGGACGAGCGCGAGGTGGAAGTCCCCATCACTTTTCAGCAGCCGACGAATCGCCTCGTGGCGCGAGGCGTTCCACCTGCTCCCGCCGTCACGCTGCAACACGTCACGACGGCCTGCCATCACTGCGTTGATCCGGCGTGTCTCAATGGCTGCCCGGTGCTGGCCTACGAAAAGGACCCCATCACCGGCATCGTGCGGCATCTCGATGACCAGTGCATTGGCTGCCAGTACTGTGTGCTGAAATGTCCGTACGACGTGCCGAAGTACAACGCGCGCCTCGGCATCGTGCGCAAGTGCGACATGTGCTCGAACCGCCTCTCCGTGGGCGAAGCGCCCGCGTGCGTGCAGGCGTGTCCGAACGAGGCCATCCGCATCACGAAGGTCAGCACGAGCGCAGTCACGATTCAGTTCCGTGAGCGGAGCAAAGATTTTCTCACCAGTTCGCCAGATGGAGATTACACACTGCCGACCACGCGCTACGTAACGCCGACATCCCTGTCGGCAGGATCCGAGACTTTCGAGTCGCGTGTCGGGGCGGACGGTGGAACTGGAGACTCGAAAGTCTCCCAACCTGCCGGCTCGAAAGCCGGCGTTACGCTCATCGCCGCCGACGCGGGCGAACTCAAAGTCCAACCCGCGCACCTGCCGCTGGTCGCCATGCTCGTGCTGTCGCAGGCGTCGATCGGAGTCATCACGGTCTCGGTGCTTTTGAAACTTGTGTCGGTGCCGGTGCTGGTGCTGTCGCTCACGCTGATCGTCGTAGGACTGGGCGCGAGCACGCTTCATCTGGGGCGACCGCTCGGAGCGTGGCGCGCGTTTCTGAATTTGCGCCGCTCGTGGATGAGCCGGGAGATTGTGGTGTTTGGCATGTTCCCGCCGTTGCTCGTGGGCGCGCTCGCGCTGGCGCTCGGAGCGCCGATTTCCAAATCAGCGCGTTTCACCGACTTCCTTCGCGCCGTTCTGGAGAACGGCGCTCCATTGATTGGCCTGCTCGGCGTGTTCTGTTCAGCCATGATTTACCATGACACCCACCGCCCGCTCTGGCATTGGCGGCGCAGCGTGCCGTTGTTCTTTGCCACCAGCGTCATCCTCGGCGCGGCGGGCGTGGCGATTTGCCAATCATCGCCTGCGCTGCCCGTCATCGTGATTGTCGCCACGCTGTTGAAACTCGCGGGCGAAATCTCCGTGCTGCGCCACGGTACTGACCGCGAACTCACGCCTCTGAAGAAAACCGCGCTGCTGGTCACGGGAAGATTTCAATACGTCACCATGCTCCGGCTCGCGTGCGCCATGCTCGGTGGAATCTGCCTGCCGCTGTTGCTCACCATGCACTTCATGCCCACGCCGAAGCTGCTGGCGGTCGCCGCGTTCGTGCTGCTGCTGGCGGGTGAGTTGCTCGAACGCTTTCTGTTTTTCACCACGGTGGCCGCGCCGAAAATGCCGGGAGGGCTGCCGACATGAACTTGGAGGTCACCAATCCCTTTCCCCACATGAACTCCGTCACCAGCAAACTCGCCCCGCTCCTCCGCCAGTGGCACGGGCCGCTCACGCAGGAACTGGTGCTGCACCCCGGCGAGTTCGGCCTCGGGAAAGTCCCCGCGCGCCTCCAGCCCGACGCCACGACCACGATGGTCTGCGGCTTCTGCTCCACGGGTTGCGGGCTGACTGTCCACTTGCGCGACGGGCAGGCGATCAACCTCAGTGCGTCGGCGGATTATCCGGTGAACCTCGGCATGGCCTGTCCGAAAGGCTGGGAGGCGCTCACGCCGCTGGCTTCGCCGGACCGCGCGACCACGCCGCTGATTCGCGATGAGCACGGCGAACTGGTGCCGACGGACTGGGACACCGCGCTGCAAATTTTCACCGTGCGGATGAAGGCCATCCAGGACCAGCACGGCGCGGATTCCGTGGCGTGGATTGGCACCGGACAGATGCCGAACGAGGAACTCGCCTTCCTCGGCGCGCTCGCGAAGTTCGGCATGGGCGTCGTCCACGGCGACGGCAACACGCGCCAGTGCATGGCCACGGCGGTGACGGCCTACAAAGAATCCTTCGGCTTCGACGCGCCGCCCTACACTTACAAAGATTTCGAGGAATCGGACGTCATCGTGCTCGTCGGCTCGAATCTATGCATCGCGCATCCGATCATGTGGCAGCGCGTGTTGATGAATCCCCACCAGCCGGAAATCATCGTCGTGGACCCGCGCCGCACCGAAACGGCGACGGCGGCAACGCAGCACTACGCGATTCAGCCGAAGAGCGATCTCGTGCTGCTGTATGGACTGGCGAGAATTTTAATCGAACGCGGCTGGGTGGATCGCGAATACATCGAGAAGAACACAAAGGAGTTTGAAGCATTCTCGGCGTTTGTCCGCAGCTTCGATGAAGCAACCGTCACCGCCTCGACTGGGCTTTCCGTCGAACAACTCCACCGCTTCGCCGAAACAATTCACGCAGGCAAACGCGTTTCGTTCTGGTGGACGATGGGCGTGAACCAGGGCCACGAAGCCACGCGCACGGCGCAGGCCATCATCAATCTCGCCCTCATGACCGGGAGCATCGGACGCCCCGGCACGGGCGCGAACTCGATCACCGGCCAGTGCAACGCGATGGGTTCGCGGCTGTTCAGCAACACCACCAACTTGATCGGCGGACACGACTTCACGAAGGCCGAACATCGCGAGAAGGTGGCGCGCGCGCTCCGCATTCCGGTGGAGAACATTCCGCAGCGCACGAGCTGGGCGTACGATCAAATCCTCGACGGCATTCAGGCTGGGAAAATCAAAGGGCTGTGGATCATCGCCACGAACACCGCGCACTCGTGGATGCAGCAGGAGCGCACGCGGCATCTGCTCCGCAAGCTCGACTTCCTCGTGGTGCAGGACATGTACGCCACCACGGAGACGGCGCAGCAGGCGCATCTGGTGTTGCCCGCCGCCGGCTGGGGCGAGAAGAGCGGCACGTTCATCAACTCCGAGCGGCGCATCGGCCTCCTGAAAAAAGTGTCGCGCGCGCCGGGGCAGGCGCTGTCGGACTTCAAAATTTTCCAGCTCATCGCGCACTACTGGGGCTGCGCGGAACTGTTCCGCAAATGGACTTCGCCCGAGGCCGTGTTCCAACTGCTCAAGCGCGTGAGCGCCGGCCAGCCGTGCGACATCACGGGCATCGAGGATTACCGGATGCTGGATGAGTGCGGCGGAGTGCAGTGGCCGTGGCCGAGTAATCAGTGTTCAGTAATCAGTAATCAGTCTGAGGCCGCGCCATCGGCCACCGAAGCCAATCCGCCCACTGATTACTGTTCACTGATTACTGATCCTTCTAATCGCGAACGCCGCCTCTTCGCCGACGGCAAATTCTTCCACGCCGATGGCCGCGCGAAATTCATCTTCGAGTCGCCGCGCCCGGTGCCGGAGCCAGTCTCCAAAGAATATCCTTTCGTCCTCCTGACCGGACGGGGCACGTCCGCGCAGTGGCACACGCAGACACGCACGGGAAAATCTGACGTGTTGAGAAAACTTTATCCCGCCCGCGTTTACGTCGAGGTGTCGCCCGAGGATGCGGAGTCGCTGCGCCTTGAGACCGGTGCGCGCGTGCAGGTCAGTTCGCCCCGTGGCGAGATCGAGGCGGCGGTGTTCGTGTCCTCCAGCGTCGCGCCCGGCCAGGTCTTCATGCCCATGCACTACGCGGAGACGAACGAACTGACGCTCTGGCATGTGGACCCGTATTCGCGTCAGCCGAATTACAAGTCGTGCGCGGTGAAACTGACAAGGGTCTGAGGGCGCCCGCGCAGCATCTTCCTCTCTGATTTCCTTTCCGTGTTTTCCGTGGCTTCCGTGGTCAATCCTTCGCGTCCTTTGCGACCTTTGCGTGAAGCACAGGCTGTTTAAGTTTAACCAATTCGCACAGAACACGCCGCGCCTCCCGAACCATCTCGCGAGGGGGCAGTTCCAAGTCAGCCGTTCCCCCCGATGCGCTTCCCGCCTTCCTCGTGAGGAAAACGCCCGTCATGAATGCTTTTGATGCGTTCGCCCGAAACCAATCAGGCGGACGAAAGGCGTGGCATCGTCGTTGCTAAGTGGGCCGGACGGAAATGAGTTCAACGACTGCTGTTCCTTATGTGCCACCGACCGCGCCCTTCACCGCCCAGCAACGGGCGTGGTTGAATGGCTATTTTGCGGGCCTGACCTCCTTTGCCGGCACGGCGACCGAGTCCACCGGCCCGGCCCCTGCGGCGGTCGCGAAGAAGCCGCTCTTGATTCTCTACGGCAGCCAGACGGGTTCGGCGGAAGGACTGGCGAAGAAGCTGGCGAAGGAATCCCCCGCACACGGTCTGGAAGCGAAAATCTTGGAGGCGAACGCCTGCGGTCTTGACGTGCTCGCGCAAACGGAGCGCCTGCTCTTCGTGACCAGCACCTGGGGCGAAGGTGACGCGCCGGACAACGCGAACAATTTGCTCGCCGCCCTCAGCGCAGCGGACGCGCCGAAGCTGGAGAAACTTTCCTTCTCCGTGCTCGCGCTCGGCGACAAGAATTATTCGGACTTTTGCGGTGCAGGCAAAAAGTTCGACGCCACGTTCGAGAAGCTCGGCGCAAAGCGCGTGCATGAGCGCGTGGATTGTGATTTGGATTACGAGTCGGCAGCGAAGGGAT
Organism: Pedosphaera sp.; assembly: GCA_031411375.1. Classification (GTDB taxonomy): domain Bacteria; phylum Verrucomicrobiota; class Verrucomicrobiia; order Limisphaerales; family SIBH01; genus JANNGC01. The sequence goes on from JANOAY010001046.1 coordinate 5,715, forward strand.
GGATGGCGGCAGTGCTCCCATTGTTAGGGCAGCTTGGAGAAGCGCCGGCGCCCTCCCTCCCTGCTGATTCAACGACAACCGCCGCGGTGCCGAAAGAAGCGTCCGCGCCTGCGGCGAAAGCACATTCACGCACAACCCCCTTCCCCGCGCGGCTGCTCGTGAACCGCTCGCTCACCGGCGAAGGCTCAGGCAAGGAAGTGCGGCACTTCGCCATTTCGCTCGCCGAGTCCGGCTTGAGCTACGAGGCAGGCGATGCGCTCGGCGTCATTCCCGCGAACTGCCCTGCGCTGGTCAGTGACGTTCTAGCTGCGCTCGGCTGCGATGGTGAAGAAGCGGTGAAGTCGCCGGACGGTTCGGAAACTTCCTTTCGCAATGCGCTGCTGCGGCACTACGGCATCACGCAGCCGACGAGCGGACTGCTCGAAGCCATTGCCGAGCGCGCCCAAAGCGCGGACCTCAAAAATTTCCTCGCGCCCGCGAATAAGGCTGCTCTTGAGAAGCACCTTCATGGGCGCGAGGTGATGGATTTCCTCGTCGCACATCCGCTCGCGCGCTTCACGCCGCCGGAGTTTGTCGCACTGTTGCGCAAGCTGAACCCGCGCCTCTACTCCATCGCGTCCAGCCCGAAGGCGCATCCCGGCGAAGTGCATCTCTGCGTCGGCATTGTGCGCTACGACGCGCACGGGCGCGGGCGCAAGGGCGTGTGCTCAACCTTCCTCGCGGATCGCGTGGAAGGCGAAACTGCGGTGCCGGTCTTCACGCAAGTCGCGCATGGCTTCCGTCTGCCGGCGAATCTGGACACGCCCGTCATCATGGTCGGCCCCGGCACGGGCATCGCGCCGTTCCGCGCGTTCCTCGAAGAGCGCCAGGCCACGGCGGCGCGCGGACGCAACTGGCTGTTCTTCGGCGACCAGAAGCGCAGCACGGATTTCCTCTACCGCGACGAACTGGAAACAATGTTCCAGAACGGCGTCCTCACCAAGCTCGACCTCGCCTTCTCGCGCGATAAGGCGGAGAAAATTTACGTGCAGCACCGCATGACCGAGCACGCGAAGGAGTTGTGGTCGTGGCTGGAAGAAGGCGCGCACTTCTACGTGTGCGGCGATGCGAAGCGCATGGCGAAGGATGTTGATCTCGCGCTGCATGAGTTGATCCAGACAGCAGGCGGAAAATCTGCCGAGCAAGCGAAGGAATACGTCGCGGCGCTCAAAACCGCGAAACGCTATCAACGCGATGTCTATTGAAACGCTCTCTCCGGCTGCGGCTCTCGCCAAACAAACGATGACCACTCCGTCTCCATTCGATTCGATCCAAGGCGAGAAGCTCACGCACGAGCAGAGCGCGTATCTCGACGGCTTTTTCTCCGGGCTGCGCGAACGCGGGCTGACCTTCTCGAATCTCGCGCCGAATCCGGTCACGGCAGCGGCGGTCTCGACTGCTGATTTGATTTTCGAGGAGCGCGTGAAACACGAACTGCATCCGCTCGATTCGTATCCGCTGCTGCTCGAGCACGCCGCCGCGAACAAAGCGCCGGACAAGGAGAACATCTACCGCTTCAAGTGGCACGGGCTGTTTTATCTCACGCCGGCCAGCGAGAAGTTCATGTGCCGGCTGAAAATCCCCGGCGGCGCGATCAAGTCCTACCAGTTGCGCGAAGTCGCACGGGTGTCGCAGGAACTGACCAGCGGTTACATGCAGATCACGACGCGCGCGAACTTACAGTTGCGTCTCATTGAGCCGAAGAACGCGCCGGAGTTTTTGCGTCGCATCCAGTCCGTAGGCCTCAGCAGCAAGGGCGCAGGCGCGGACAACATCCGCAACATCACGGCGAACCCCACGGCAGGCATTGATCCGCACGAGTTGATCGACACGCTGCCGCTCTGCCTGGAACTGGCGCAACTTATCAACCACGACCGCGCGCTCCACGACCTGCCGCGCAAGTTCAACATCGCGCTTGATGGCGGCGGACTCATCGGCACCGTCGAGGACACGAACGACATTGGTCTCAAAGCGGTAAAGCTCGACGCACCGGTCAAGAGCGGCGACACGGAGATCCCCGCCGGAGTATATTTCCGCATGAAGGCCGGTGGAGCCACCGGCCACCAGACTTTCGCCAGCGACATGGGCGTGCTCGTGAAACCGGACCAGGCCGTGAAGGTAATCCTCGCCGCCACGCGTGTGTACATCGCGAACGGCAATCGCGGCGACCGCAAGAAGGCGCGGCTTAAGCACCTGCTCGACAAGTGGTCGCTGGAACAATACCTCGCAGAGATTGAGAAGTTGCTCGGATACAAACTTCTGCGGGCGACGGAGGAGAAATCCAAAATCCAAAATCTGAAATCCGAAATCCCGCCCCACTCCCACGTCGGCGTCTTCGCGCAGAAGCAGCAGGGCCTGAAGTACATCGGCGTCACCATCCCCGTCGGCAACATCACGCCCAAGCAGATG
>JANOAY010001047.1:0-6991 GCA_031411375.1 Pedosphaera sp.
ACGTAGGTGTAGTCGCGCGCGGTGCCGCCATCGCCGAAGAGCGGGATGGGTTTTCCGGCGCGCATGAGGCGCGCGAATTTGTGAATCGCCAGGTCGGGCCGCTGCCGCGCGCCATAGACGGTGAAGAAGCGAAGCATCACCAAATCCAGCCCGTAGAGATGATGATAGACATGGCCAAGCGCCTCGCAGGCCAGCTTGCTCGCGGCGTAGGGCGAGATGGGATTGAAGATGGGATCGGTCTCGGAGAACGGCACCTTGGAGTTCAGTCCATACACCGACGACGACGAGGCGAGGGTGAGTTTTTTCACGCCGGCTTTGCGCGCGGCTTCGAGAATGTTCACCGTGCCTTCCACGTTCACGCGCTGATAGAGCGCGGGTTCTTCCAAACTGGGTCGCACGCCCGCACGCGCGGCGAGGTGGATGACTTGATCAAAGCGCGTCGTGTTGATCACCGCCTCGACGGCGGCGCGATCCGTGATGTCGCCGGTGGTGAATTGAAAACGTGCGCCGCCGGCCTGCGCGAGCGCGGCGAGATTTTCACGCTTCAACGCGGGATCGTAAAACGGATTCAAGTCGTCGAGCGAATGCACCGCATGGCCTTCGCGTAACAGCCGCTCGCACACATGCGAGCCGATGAAACCCGCGCCGCCCGTGACCAGAAAATTCATGCGCAGAAAGCTAGTGGGGCGGAGGCGCGGCTCCAAGCCTCAACCGAGCACCGGCGGCATTGGTTCCCGCGCGCGTCGGAACTCGCGCATGAACACGCGCACCACGATGAGTCCGGCGATCAGTCCGCCCAGATGCGCGACGTGCGCGACGTGCCGGCCCAGCAGCCAGTTCGGCCAGAGGATGCCGAGCGCCGTGATGACGGCGGCCACGGTCAGCATCCGGTTCGCCGTCATGCGCACGGGGATGACGAAGAAGAGCAGCAGCGTCATGCGCGCCTCCGGGAAGATGTAAGTAAAGCCCGCGATCAGCGCGAACACGCCGGCGGACGCGCCGACCACGGAGCCTCCGAAGCGCGCGTCGGAAAGGAAGGCCGCGAGCATTTGCAACGCGCCGCCCGCCACGCCGCCGAGCAGATAGAGACGCGCGTAGCGCGCCTTGCCGAGCACGGATTCCAGCGCGGGGCCGAAGATGAAAATGCTCCAGCAGTTCAGCAACAGATGCACCCAGCCGCCGTGCAAAAACTGAAACGTGATCAGCTTCCAGAACGCGCCGTGCTGCAAGCCTTCGAGGCTCAGGGAATACTTCCAGACGAACGCGCGCTGCCGCAGCAGGCCGTGCGACCCCAGCCACAGTTCGTAAAGGAAGACCGCCACGTTGATCGCGATGATCGTGAACGTGACCGGCGGCACGCGCCGCCAGATTGAACCGAGTCCCGAAAATTTTCCTGACACGCGCGCAAGTTAGGGCGCGGCGCGGCGCGATTCAAAAAGATTCAAGGCGGCGGCTTACCAACGCCAGCGGGAGGTGGGTTGCGCGACGTGCCGGACCAGGCGCCGATCGGGCTGCCCGGGCGTGTAGAGCGAAAAATCAAACGGAGGCTGCGAGTACGTCCCGCCCAGCCAGCGCCGCGCCCGATGATGCGCGACCGCCAGCGGACGCAACACTCGGGCCGTCGCAGGTGCGGTGGCGCGGAAGGCTTCCAACTCCGCGCGCGTCTTTTCAGACGTGCTCGCATTCCGCCCGGTGTGCGCGAAGACCGACGTGAACCGCCCCAGCACTGCCATCGGCACGCGCTCCTGGATCAGCCGCCGCATCCAGTCCGCGTCGCCGATGTAACGCCATCGCAAATCGAAGAACGCGGCCCGCCTTTCGATCACGCTCCGGCGAAAAAATGTCCCGCACGTCAGCGTGGAAAGCTGGCACGTCCAAGTGTGCCAGAGCAGCGGACGCAGCATCTTGCGGTGAAAGAGATAGTCGCCCTCCGCATTCACAATCACCGCGTCGCCGAAGACCATTTCGACTTCAGGATGTGCGTGAAAAAAATCTTCCACCGCTTTCAACGCACCCGGCAGGTATTGCTCGTCGCAGTTTAGATAGGCCAGCACATCGCCGCTCGCCCGACAGAGGCCGCGATTGATGGCGTCATACATGCCCGCGTCCTTTTCCACGAAGGCCGTCACGCGCGGATCACGCGTCAGCCAGTCGAGCGTGCCGTCGTCCGAGCCGGCGTCTTGCACGAGATGCTCCAGCGCGACGCCCTGGTCCGCGACCGAGGCGACGCACCGCTTCAGCCACTCCGAGTTCCGGAAACTGGGCGTGATGATGGAGAACTTCATGCGCGGCGAGCGTAGCGGCTTGGGCGCGGCATGAACAGTGGAAGCCCGCGGTCATGCGGACCGATATTCTCAACCGCGAAACAAGCGAAATACGCGAACAAAACTCAGCCGTTTTATCCCGTTCGCGTATTTCACGTGTTTCGCGGTTCCCATTCTTGGCCTGGTGAGTTCGGTGAGTTTGCCAGCCATGGGCGTTCTTGCGCGCCGCGTTCGCGCGTGCGAAAAATCGCGCGGGTGGAACGCACCTCCGCAGTGAACACACGCAAACGCGAACTCTTGCTCTCGCTCAAGCACGGCACCATCGAGTCCTGCTTCAGCGTGCCCATGCTCACGCTCACGCTCGGCAACATGCCGTTCCTGATCGGGTTCGCGGTCAAATCGCTCGGCTGGTCGGACGGCGGCGTGGGGCTGCTCGCGGCGATGCCGTTCTTCTGCCTGTTCATTCAGCCGCCGGTTACGCTCTTCCTGCAACGGCGCTGGTCGCTGTACGACATCCTGTTCGTGTCGTTCCTGGTCAACGCGCTGCCGTGGATGCTCACGCTCGCCTTTCCGTGGCTCGGGCCGGAGAAGCATTGGATTTTTGCGGCCGTTGTTTTTGTGTCCAACTTCGGCAATGCCATGGCCGCCGTGGCGTGGTCGGCGGCGATTTCAGAACTCGTGCCGCTGAACATTCGCGGACGCTACTTCGGCACGCGCAACGTCATGTTCGGCTTCTGGTCGCTGCTCGCCGTGCTCGTCGCGGGCCAGGTGGCGTCGCGCTTCGACGACGCGCTCTGGATTTTTGGAATCCTCTTCAGCGTCGCGGCCTGCGCGCGGCTTATCGGGCTGTTCTTTCTCACGCGCATGAAATTCCCGGCGGCCGTCATGGAAGTGCAGAAGCAGCGTGCGCCGCTCGATACGTTCACGGCGGTCTTCCGCGACAAGAATTTTACGCGTCTGCTGCTGTTCACCGGGCTGTTCGGCTTCTTCTTCAACGCCGGCCAGCCGTTCTACAGCGTGTTTGTGCTGAAAGGGATTCCGCTCTCGCTCGGCGATCTCGCGGTGCTGACCACCGTGCAGACGCTCGGCCTGCTTATCGCGCTGCGGACGTGGGGGGCGCTCGTGGACCGCTTCGGCAACAAGCCAGTGATGCTCACCTCCGCGCTGCTGTGGCTGACGTTTGCCGCGGGCTCGTGGCTCGTCGCCGGCCCGGCGCGGCACGGGCATCTCTACGCGACCTACTTCATCACGGGCTTCATGCTCGCGGGTTTCCAAAACGTGGGGCAATTCAACCTGATGATCAAAATGGTCCCGGCGGAAAACCGCGCGCACTACCTCTCGGTCTATTTCAGTTTCACGAATCTGCTCGTGGCGCTGGGGCCTTTGACGGGCGGGCTGGTGCTGCGCGCATTGCCGGAGCAGCTCGGCACGCTCTGGGGCCAGCCCATCACGCGCTATCACGTCGTCATCGTCGGCTCAATCGCCATGAGTCTGCTCACGCTGCTCGTCCTGCGCGCGGTGCGCGAGCCGGCGGCACGCTCTATGCGCGACCTCGTGAACGTGATGTGGCACATGCGTGAGTTCAATCCGATGCTCGCGGCGACCACGGTCGCAGAATATTTTTTCACCCCGCGCGGCCTCGGGAAGCTGGCGAGTTCCTCGCTCCGCACCTTGCGAACGCACTCGCGCGTCATCGGCGACGTGGGCGAGGAACTGGTGGAGGGCGGAAGGCGCGTGCTGAAACCACCGCGCGACGATGCGTGAAGCAAACGTGCGCTGGTAGGGCGCGCTGAGGACAGCGCGCCCTACCTTGGCGGCTCGTCGTTCGTGGCTTTCACCCGCTGCCTTGTGAACAAACTGTGCCGCGCTGTGCAGAAGTTTTTCGCCCGCGCCCTTTGCTTCGCGAAACTCGTTTGCTACATCCACGCCTGCATGTCCGCGCGGTCATTGAAGAACATTGTTTATTTCGATCTCGAAACGCAGAAGTCGGCTGAGGAAGTCGGCGGCTGGGGCAACATCCGCGACATGCGGATGTCGCTCGGCGTGACTTACAGCACCGGGCGCGGCGAATACAAAATCTACGGCGAACGCGAGGTGAACGCGCTCATCGAAGAACTCCGCCGTGCCGATCTCGTGGTCGGCTTCAACAACCAGCGCTTCGATTACGAGGTGCTGCTGGGCCACAATGATTTTTTTGATCCAGAGCAGATTCCCACCATGGACATGCTGGTGGACTTGCAGAACAAACTTCAGCATCGGCTCTCGCTCGACTCCATCGCGAACGCGACCTTCGGCGTGGAGAAGACGGCCGAAGGCTTGCAGGCTATCCGCTGGTTTCGCGAGGGCAAGATGATGGAGATCGCCGAGTACTGCTGCTTCGACGTGAAGATCACGAAGATGGTTCACGAGTACGGCATGGCGAACGGGCAGATTTATTTCACGAACAAATTTGGGAAGAAGATCACGGTGCCGGTGACGTGGTGAAAGTGGCGGCGGGCATCCTGCCTGCCAGTGAGGGCCGGCTTCCAGCCGCCCGTAATGAAGCCCGCCTTCGCGAGCGGTCTGAAAAGATTTTGGCGCGCTGGACAAGCCGGGCGCTGCTCCCGCCGGGCTGGAAGCCACGGCTCACTGGCAGGCAGGATGCCTGACGCCACATCCACTTCACCTCCGCCCGTCGTACCAGATGTAGCAGTCCTCGCGCGTTTTCACCGCATTGCCTTGCGTGCGAAACATGCGCCAGAGCAATTTCAAATAATCGCGGTGCTTGTAGAGGTGCATCTTCCGCGCCGAGGTGAGCAGCGGATGGCGGTGCAGGATGATCAGTTTCTTCCGCTGGGGTTTTCCATACGCCGTCAGCCGCTTGCTCAAGTCCAGTTCCTCCGACGCGAAAAATTCCGCGCTGAATCCGCCAATGGCCCGGAAGGCGCGCGCCTCGCAAAAGATGAAAGACCCGGCGCACCATTTCCGCACACGGCTCGTGAGATTCCACAGCGCGGTGAAGAAGGCGAGGCCGGACTGGAATTCATCCAGCCGCACCGTCACGCCGCCGCCGAGAAAACGTCTGTCGGTCATGGCGTTGGCCGTGTCAGCGAAGAGTTCGCGCGAGGGCTGGGAGTCCGCGTCCACGAAGACGAGCCAGTCGCCGGTGGCCGCCGCCGCGCCGGTATTGCGCGCGCGGGAAATTTGGTTCACCGGCTCGAAGACCACTTGCGCGCCGCCCGCGCGCGCGACTTCGGCTGTGCGGTCGGTGGAGTTGTTGTCGCACACTATCAATTCCGTGGCCCAGCCGTGCGCGTGAAAGGCTTCCGCCGCCGCGCGAATGCTCTGGAGCGTCGCGGCCAGCAGCTTCTCCTCGTTGAAAGCGGGGACGATGATGGAAATTTTCATGCGCGCAGTGCGGGCGATGAGCGTTGCGTCATGCGCTTGGATAAGCGCGAACGAGTTCAGGAGCAAGACGAGGAGACCGGCGCCCGCCCCGTTGCGCCCTTCATGCCGCCTCGAAGTTAAGAACGAAGTTAAGAACCGGGTCCAGACGCCTGCCGCATCCGTGTTGAAGGGGATTGTTCCTTTACACGTCCATACCCCTGCCCTAATTTTTCTGGCACTGGAATTTTGATTTTTATGAACACGACACTCGCTGCTTTTCTCGGTGGATGGGAAATCATTCTCATTCTCGCCGTCGTCCTCATCCTGTTCGGCGCGAAGAAACTGCCGGAACTGGCCAAGGGTCTTGGCCAGGGCATCCGTGAGTTCAAGAAGGCGAGCAACGATGTGACCCAGGAACTCCAGCGCGCCGGTGAACAGGACGACGCCCACCGTCAGGCGCAGTATCGCCCGCCGGAAAAGACCATCGAGGCCGGTTCCTCGGGTGACAGTCACTGGACGGAGAAGTTTGAGGACAAGGCGGCGGCACAGGCCAAGCCCTCCACTCCTTCCAAGGCCTAACGCCCGTTCATTTCCCTCATGGCCTATCAGGGCGAAGAGGATCGTCCCGAATCCGAGTTTCACGACGACGAGGGCGGTCCCGTCAAATCCTTCCTCGATCACTTGGAGGACCTGCGTTGGGTTCTCATCAAGTGCGTCGTTGGGATCGCGATCCTGATGCTCGTCTGCCTGATTGCCGCGCAGCACGTCCTCTCCGTCGTCACCTGGCCGCTCAAGCGCGCGGACAAGCACCGCACCGCACCCACCACCACGCAGCTCGCCTGGCTCGCGGGCACCAACGTCCTGGGCATCAGCCAGCCCGGCACCAATTTCCTCCAGCAGCTCGGCGTGACCAACGGCGCGCGCATCGGCTTCGACCTCGTGCCGAAGCTCGTGGGCAGCAATCTCCTCCTCACCGTCGAAGTCCTGACCAACGACGCGCGTCTCGACGCCATCAAGCCCAAGGGCACCGTGCTGCGAAACTTCAGCCCGGTGGCTGGATTCTGGGTCGCGTTTCAGGTCGCGCTCTACGGCGGCATTGTCATCGCCGCGCCGTATCTCATCTATGTGCTCGGCGGGTTCCTGCTGCCTGCGCTCAAGTTCAAGGAACGCAAATACGTCCTGCGCGGCTTCTTCATCGGCAGCGGACTGTTCATGGCCGGCGTCTTTTTCTGCTACTTCCTCCTGATGCCGCTGGCGCTGCGCGCCTCGTTCCAATACTCGGAGTGGCTCGGCTTCGCGGCGGACGAATGGCGCGCGGAGGATTACATCAGCTTCGTTTGCAAGTTCATGCTCGGCATGGG
>JANOAY010001048.1:0-3770 GCA_031411375.1 Pedosphaera sp.
TCTCCGACGGCGCTGGCGAAGTGATCGTCTGGGACAGCGGCACCTGGGAACCGGCCTTTGGAAGAATCATGTCCAGAACAGCGGATGCTCTGGATTCCAGCTTCCATGCCGGTCAGAGCGTTGAAATCAGCGGTGTAGCAATCACGCCAGCGCTCCCCATGGCGCCGGGAGTTTTCGATTACCGCCGCTACCTTCGGCTGCGGGGGATTCATTATGAACTCAAAGTAGAATCTGCGAACGACTGGAAATTACTCGGCGCCACCCCTTCGTTGCCACTCGATGTAAGGTTTCGCTCCTGGGCTCAAAACATCCTCGCACGCGGCCTGCCGGAAACCGACCAATCCCTACGCCTGCAATGGGCCATGTTGCTTGGCTGGCAGACCGCGTTGACCGCGGAAGTTTCCGAACCCTTCATGCGTTCCGGGACCATGCACATCTTTGCCATCAGCGGTTTGCACATCGCTCTGATCGCCGGAATTTTCCTCGCTCTGTTCCGCGCCCTGGCACTGCCGCGGAGTGCGTGCGGCGCGATCGTGATTCCGGTGATTTGGTTCTATACCGCCGCCACCGGGTGGCAGGCTTCCGCCATCCGCTCTACCGTCATGATGACCATCATTATCTTGGGCTGGTCGCTGCGGCGTCCGACGGATTTGGTGAACTCCCTGGCATTGGCGGCGCTCCTCATTCTCGTCTGGCAGCCGGAGCAACTCTTTCAAGCGGGCTTTCAACTCTCCTTCTTCGTCGTGCTGAGTCTCGCGCTGCTCACGCCGCCGATTGAACGCTGGCGCGCGAAACTGTTCTCACTCGATCCGTTGCTGCCGTATGAGCTGCGCCCGCGCTGGCAGCGGGCGGGAATTAAAATTGGAGGGCACGTCTGGACGTACTTCGCCACGTCGCTCGCGGCCTTCATCGGCTCGATGCCGCTCATCGCGTACTATTTCAACCTGTTCACACCGGGGAGCCTGCTCGCGAATCTCGTGGTGGTGCCCGTGAGTTCGCTGGCGCTGATGAGCGGGCTGGGCGCGTTGCTCACGGGCGACGTGCTGCCGTGGGCCACGGAAGTGTTCAACCACGCGGGTTGGTTCTGGATGCGGCTGATGATTTTTCTCAGCGAGACGGCGGCGGAGTTGCCCGCGTCGTGGTGTCATGTGCGCGCGCCGGGGCCGCTGGTGTTCACGTTCTACTACGGCGCGCTGTTCGCGCTGTGCGCGGGATGGATCCGGCAGCGCGCGCGTCGGTGGGTTTTGCTCGGGGCATTTTTCGTGTTCGCGAGCTGCTGGCTGGTCGGCTGGTCGCGCGAGCGCGCCTGGCATCGCGTCACGGCGCTGCCTTTGAGCGGTGGCCATGCGATTTACGTCCAGCCGCGTGGCGCGGAAGAATGGCTGGTGGACTCGGGCGACCAGGCGGCTTTCCAGTTCACGCTGAAACCTTTCTTGCAGGCGCAAGGCGTGAACCGGCTGGACAACTTTCTCCTCACGCACGGCGACGCGCGGCAAATCGGCGGCGCGGCGCCACTCCATCAGTTGTTCCGCGCGCGGCAGGCGTGGGCCTCGCCGGTGGTCTCGCGCTCGGCGAGCTATCGTGAGGCGCTCTCCGAACTGAAAACGACCGCGCGGCTCCAGCGTTGCGCCACGAACGGCTGGCTCATTCCGCCGTGGAAATTTCTTCACCCAGAACCGAAGGCCCGTTTCCCCAGTGCCGACGACGAGACCGTCGTGGCGCTCGGCACGTTCGACGGCGTGCGCGTGCTGCTCGCCTCCGACCTCGGTGTGGCGGGGCAGAACGCGCTGTTCGCCCGGCATCCCGAATTGCGCGCGGAGATTGTCATCGCCGGGCTGCCGACGCGCGGCGAACCGCTGGCGACGGAATGGCTGACGGCGTTGCGTCCGAAATTGATCGTGATCACCGACTCCGAATTCCCCGCCACGCGCCGCGCGGGGCGCGAACTGGTGGAGCGCCTGCGCCGGAGCGGGGCCACGGTTTTGCTCACGCGCGAATGCGGCGCGGTGACGCTGTCCATCCGCGACGGCGCGTGGCGCGTGCGAACGGCCCGGCCCGTTGATACCTCAGAGCCGTGACGGACGGAGGCGTGTGACGCCACCCGCCCAGACTTTACAAATTCAAGGCCGCAATTGCTTTGCCGCCCGCAAAGCATTGCGACTATTTTATCGTCCAATTCGCCAATCTTATGAATTCACGCTCGGTTGTTTTTGGAGTGTTGGGCCTCATCGTCGGCGGCGTCACGGGCGCGCTGGTGGGGCGCTCGGTGGCCGATAAAAAATCGGCGTACACGCCGGAAACCGTCATCGTCACGAATCACGCCCCGGCCCTGCCGCCCTCTTCGTTTCAAGCCTTGCGCGCGCGCACCAATGCCGCGAGTGACGCGGCCTCCTCGGGCCGTTTGACAGTCGAGGAGTTGCCCGCTGCCATCGAGCGCATCCTGCGCGGCTCGCCGATGGACCGCTATCACGCGCTCTACGAGCTCGCCAACCGCATTGATCCTGCGGACATCCCGCGCGCGCTGGATCTGTTGTCAAAACATTCGTCGCAAGAAGTGCGCTACAGCCTCACCCAGCGGCTCATCGCGCGCTGGGCGGAAATGGATCCCAAGGGCGCGCTCGCCTACGCGCTGGCCCAGCCGCCCTCGAACCAGCGCAACCAGTCCATGCAGGCGGTCATCACCGTCTGGGCCGAGCACGACGCGGCGGGCGCGACGGAATACGTGAAGAACCTGCCCGCCGGCGCGCAGCGCACGCAGATGCTGGCGGCCCTCGTCGGCGGACTCGCGCGCAGCAATCCGCAAGACGCCTTCGCGCTGATCGAGACGCTCGGCGCGGCGAACAAGCAGTCGCTTTACTCCGCCGTGTTCATGCAATGGGCGCAGAGCGATCCCGCCGCCGCCGCCAAGGCGGCCGCGACGATGCTCACGGCACGCGACCAGAGCTACGTTCTCGGCACCATCGCTTCGCAGTGGGCCCAGAAAGACCCGGAGGCGGCCATCGCGTGGGTGAAGACTTTGCCCGACGCCAAAAAACGGCAGGCCGTGCAGAGCATGATGTACAGCCTCGCCTACTCAAACCCGAAGCTCGCCGGAGATTTTGCGCTGACCCTGCCCGCCGGGGACGCGCGCAACCAGGCGCTGGCCAGCATCGCCCAGGCGATGGCCAACACCGATCTCGCCGGAGCCATCGAGTGGGTGAAGCAACTGCCCGAGGGCACGGCCAAACAAAACGCCTACCAGAACATGGGTTACCAATGGGCGCAGAACGATCCGCAGGGGATGCGCGACTACATTGACAAGATGCCGAACGGCCAGCAGCGCAACTCGCTCATCAGCACGCTGGCCAGCCAGTGGGCGCAAAGCGATTCGGGCGCGGCGTTGAAATGGGTCGAGACGCTGCCCGCCGGCACCGCGCGACAGAATGCGATGGCGGGTGTGATTTCTTCGTGGGCGGCGACTTCACCCGTCGAAGCCGCGGCCTACGTGCAAAATCTTCCGCCCGGCTCCGGGCGCAACAACCTGTTCAGTTCCGTGGTCAGCCAGTGGGGCGTGAATGATCCGACGGCGGCGTTGAAGTGGGTGGAAGGTTTGCCCGCGAGCGGCAATAAGAACGATGCGATGAGGCAGCTCGTCTCCTCGTGGAGCCAGAGCGATCCAAAAGCCGCATCAGAATTCGTGCTGACCATGCCGCCCGGTTCCCAGCAGAACAGCGCCATCAGCAGCCTCGCCAGCCAGTGGTCGTACCAAGACCCCGAGGCGGCAATGAAGT
>JANOAY010001049.1:0-3262 GCA_031411375.1 Pedosphaera sp.
AGCCGCGTGAGTTCTTGTTCCTGCGTCTGGAAATCATCGTAGTTGTCCAATAGCGCAAAACGCGCCTCCAACACGCCTTCTTTGAAGGTCGTGTCCAGGTGCTTGAGCCGCCACAAGGCCGTCTGAAAGTGCTCGTGCTCCTGGCCGCTGAATTTCCTGACCTGGAGGCACAGGAACGTCAGCGCGCCCACGAGCGCGATGGAGACCGACATGGCGGCGAGCTTCTTCATTGGAGGAGCTTCCCGTTGTACTCGCCCGTGAGAGACCGGAGGAACTGGACGATCTGTTCGAGATCCTTCGGCGGCAGCTCGCGGCCGAGCTGATATTTCGCCATGCCGTTCACCGCCTCCTCCAAGGTCTTCGCCGAACCGTCATGGAAGTAGGGGCCGGTCAGGGCAATGTTCCGCAGGCTGGCGACCTTGAACTTGTATTTGTCGTCTTCCTCGCCGGTGACATTGAACCGGCCCAGATCGCTCTTGGTGATGTTGCCGCGGTCGCCGAAGTAATCGCCCATGACCCCGAGCGGCTGAAACATGTTCCCGCCCACGTTCACACCCTGATGGCAACTGATGCAGCCGTAGCCCTTGAACTTGCGGTAGCCTTCCTTCTCGTCATCGGTCAGCGCCTTCTCATCGCCGCGCAGATACTGGTCGAAACGCGAATTAGGCGTGATGAGCGAGCGCTCGAACTCGGCGATGGCGTCCTTCACGTTTTTGCGCTGGATGCCGTCGGGGTAAACCGCCTTGAACGCCGCCGCGTATTCCGGCACGCGCTGGAGCTTGGCCACCATCTCCTCCCAGGAGGCACCCATTTCGGAGGGCGCCTGCGTCGGGCCTTCCACCTGCTCTTCGAGGGTCTCGGCGCGCCCGTCCCAGAACTGTTTGAAGTTCAGCCCGCAGTTGAAAACTGTGGGGGCGTTGATGATGCCCTCGGCACCTTTGAGGCCCACGGAGCGAACGCGCTGGTCCGTGCCGCCTTTGTTCAGCTCATGGCAACTGGCGCAGGACACGGTGTTATCTTTTGAGAGCCGCGGCTCATGGAACAGCCTGTCGCCGAGCGCGACCTTGCGCGCGTCCAGCTTCACCGTCAGCGGAATGGGCCGGATCGGTTCGCGCGTCTTGGGAACCAGCAGAGCATTCGTGGTGGTCGGCGCAGGCGCGCCTTCGAGCGTGAGGCAGAGACAAAACACCAACCCCGTCAGCCAGAGGGCGCGGGGTGATGAACGGTGGATAATGAGATGTGAGTTCATGATGTTGCTGTTACTGGAAGCGGCAGTTCGAGCGTAAAGGTGGCGCCGCGGCCGAGGCCTTCGCTGTGAACGATCAAGGCGCCGCCCATTTCCTTCGCCGCGAGCGCGCCGCTGTGCAGGCCAAAGCCATGTCCTTCTTTGCGCGTGGTGAAGCCGTGATTGAAAATGCGGGTCAGGTTTTCTGCCGGAACGCCCACGCCATTATCAACCACCGCGATTTGGAGGCGGCCTTCCTCGTTGGCCACGCGTAACGTCAGCCGTTTGTCGGTGCGGCCCGAATCATCGCACGCGTATTTGGCGTTGCGGATCAGGTTGACCAGCACTTGCAGCACTTTGTGCTTGTCGAGCGTGACCGGCGGGACTTCCCCATACTCGCGTATGATTTCCACCTCGTGCCGTGTCAACGAACTGGCGTTCATGCGCAGCGCGTCTTCCACGAGTTCGGAAATTTGGAGTGTTTCGGTGACACCCGAGACCTTGGCGTAACTCTGCTGCATCGCCACGATGTCCTTGATGTGTTCGATGTTCTTGCGCAACTGCTCGGTCTCCTTAAGAAAACTCGTTTGCTCGAGGGTCAAGTGGCGGGACAGTTCAGCAAGAAAACCCGGCAATTGCCGGCCGCTGGGGCTGGTGATAAACGCGCCGAGGTCCGCCGTGTGCTGATCCATGAGACCCACCACTTCCGCCAAGTCAGAAACTTTCGATTTCTTCGCCTGGTCCGCCAGCAGCGTCGCTGACACGTTCACGCTGTTGAGCACATTGCCCACGTTGTGCAGAACGTTGGTCGCGACTTCCGCCATTCCGGCCTGACGCGAAGTCTCAAGGAGCTGTTTGTGTGCGGATTCCAAGTCGGCTTCGGAGCGTTTGCGTTCGGTGATATCCTGCACCGTGCCTACGAACCCGCTCATCCGGCCTTCGGTCGTGCGAATCACCGCCGCCTGGGAGTGAACCCATCGCAGCTCCTGTCCTGGCGGCTGCAGGCGGAACTCACGCGCAAAAGACCGGCCGCTTTTGGTCGCGGCCTGCCAATCTTCGAGGACACCCTTGCGATCGTCAGAGTGCAGCGCGCTCGACCAGCCGTCGCCCAGACATTGTTCTTGGGTGAGACAGGAAATGGCCTGCCAGGGGGGGTTGGTGTAAACGCACCGGCCTTCCGCATCCGTCATGAAAATTCCGATGGGAGAAGCCACGCAGAGAGTGCGAAATCGCTCCTCGCTGCCAGCCAGTTCGCCCGTGCGTTCGGCGACGCGACGTTCCAAGTTGCGGTTGGCCGAGCGCAGCACCCAAAGGGTATAGGCGACGCCCAACACGACAACGATGCCCAGCAGGTAAAGGAAGAGCCGGTATTGCTGCGCCTGGCGGAGCGCCTTGGCCACTTCGGTGCCATAGGCCTGGAACAACTTCTCGATGCTGGCGGCCGTCGGCAGCGCCAAGAGCTGGCGCGTCAAGACGTCCAGTTCCCCGTTCCCGGCCACAATGTTCTGGGCGTGCCGCCCGACACCCTGCACGAACCGGGACTCCGCGTGCTGCGGATGGCGGGCCGCCCATTGTTGGAATTGCTGCAACCGGGCCGGGGCTTCCGCAGGAAGCTCGTCGGGACTCGACAGCCGCAACAACGTCAGCCGCGTGACCTCGCCCACGAGGTCCTGCAATTCCCGATTGGTGCCGGCTTTCTGGAGGCGCGCCGCGAGTTCGTCCAGCGCTCCCGGCAGGTAACGGCGCGAGTTCGCCAGCATTGCGTTCTGGGTTTTGAAACGCTCGAAGAGTTTGTTTCGATCCCGCGACAGGGCGGCGTATTGCCCGCGCGCCTGTTCGATGGCGGTGCGATCCTCAGGGCGAATGAAAGCCGGAGTTTGACTCAGCACCTCCACCAGCCGCGTGAGTTCTTGTTCCTGCGTCTGGAAATCATCGTAGTTGTCCAATAGCGCAAAACGCGCCTCCAACACGCCTTCTTTGAAGGTCGTGTCCAGGTGCTTGAGCCGCCACAAGGCCGTCTGAAAGTGCTCGTGCTCC
>JANOAY010001050.1:0-3527 GCA_031411375.1 Pedosphaera sp.
GTCGTCGTCGTGGAGCGGGAGATTTATTGCCATCAGGAAACACGCTTCAACGATTTGCCGGATTGGAACGACAAGTGCCGGAGCATGCACGCCGATCTGTTTACGCGCGTGACCCGTGACGTGCCGCGTCTGGCGGAGTGGGTGAACCAGCGGCAGCGCGCCACGGTCTATGCGGACTCGTATTCGCCGTTCTGCATCATCGCCGAATCGAACGACGAGATGGATGCGATTCAGCAGATGATGGAGCAGTATTGCGGCGAAGTGCCCGGCCTGACCGTGGTGCGGAACGATGTCTATTCGCGCTTCAGCCACGTTGATTTCAACAAAGGCACGGCGTTGGCGGAACTCGGGAGGATGCTCGGCGTGTCCGCGGAGGAAACGCTGGCGGCGGGCGATCACTACAATGACGTGCCGATGCTGGCGGGGAAATACGCGAAGTGCGTGGTGTGCCCGTCGAACGCCATCGAGCCGATCAAGGATCTGGTGCGAAAGGTCGGCGGGTTCATCAGCCATCAGCCGTGCGGTCATGGCGTGGCGCGCGGGCTGGAGCATTATTTGCAACAGACGCAGGGTTAAATAAAAACGAGGCTGGAAAGCCTCTCAACCTGCCGACAGGAATGTTGGCGTTACGACGTAGCGCCGGCTTTCTGGCCGGCAAGTGGCGAGATTTTTAGTCTCGTGTGGCAAGGACGTGCCGCAAATCAATCCTCGTCGAACTTCCGCTTCATCAGCGCCTCGATCTCCTGCACGGCGCGCAGCGCGTCGGCTCCGTCGGCGTGGATGCGAATTTTGCAGCCGGGGCCGGCGGCGAGCATCATCAGGCCCATGATGCTCTTGCCGTTCACGGTCTCACCGTCCTTCTCGACAAAAACTTCGCAGTCAAACTGGTTGGCGGTCTTGACGAACATGGCGGCGGGCCGGGCGTGGATGCCCAGCTTGTTGGCGACGACCAGCTCTTTCTTCACTCTGGTGGCCGTGTTCCCGGTTTGGTTTCCCGCGCTCATTTATTTTGACGAGGCTAACCGGCCCTCACGCTGCAAATCCAATTTTTTTTCAGGGCTTCTGCTGTGCGGAGTGGCCACCCTGGATCGGACACCCAATTCAAGAGAACCGAAACGCGGCGTTCGCGCTGCGGCCCGCTTTCGCCCGCGCCCGGGCCACGACTACGTTCTCAAGTTCAGGCCGGCTCAATAAACCTTCCGCAAGTTCGACGGGAGGATGCCGAGTTCCATGCGGTACTTGGCCACGGTGCGGCGGGCGATCTGGATGCCTTTGGCCTGGAGCATCTTTACCACTTCCTGATCGGAGAGCGGCTTGGTGGTGTTCTCGGCCTTGAAGATTTCATCAATCATCCCCTTCACGCTCGTGTTCGACATGGCCTCGCCGTCGTTGGTCTGGAGGCCGGAGGTGAAAAAGTATTTCATCTCGAACATGCCGTGCGGGGTCTGCATGTACTTGCCGGAGACGGCGCGGCTCACCGTGGTCTCGTGGACGCCCACGACCTCGGCAACCATCGCCATCGTCAGCGGCTTGAGGTGCGCCGGCCCCTTGGTCATGAACTCGCGCTGCCGTTTCACGATTTCTTTCCCGATGTTCAGGATCGTGGACTGGCGCTGGTGCAGGCTCTTGATGAGAAATTTTCCGGCGCGAATTTTCTCGCGGATGTACTCGCGGACCTCGGCGGAGGAACTGGCCTGGGCCATGAGGTCTTTATAGTGGTTGCTGATGCGGAGCTGCGGGAGATGATCGTTGTTCGTGGTGACGATGAATTCGCCGTCGTCGCCCTTCACGACGAAGACTTCGGGCATCACATACACGTCGTTGTCCGGGAGGAACTGGCGGCCGGGCCGCGGCTCGAGATTCGCGATGCGCGCGAGGGATTCCTGGATGTCGTCGAGGTCGCGGCCGAGCACGCGGGCGATCTCGGGGATGCGGCGCTTGCTCAGGGCATCGAAACATTCGCTGACGATTTTGTATTCGATGGTGTGTTTGAGCTTCTTGCGTTCGAGCTGGAGCAGGAGGCATTCGCGCAAGTCGCGGCAGCCGACGCCGGGCGGATGAAAGGACTGGATGACTTTCAGCACGTCCTCGATGCGATTCGATTCGAGGCTGGTGGTGGCGGAGAGTTCCTCGACGGAAGACTTGAGGTAGCCGTAGTCGTCAATGTTCCCGATGATCATTTCGGCGATGGAGATCGCGCCATTGTTCAATTCGGAAAGGCGAACCTGCTCGATAAGATTTTCCTGAAGCGACGTGGCTTGCGTCAGCGAGTTGAACATGAACTCGCGCTTCTCCTCGTCCTCGGGCGTGCTGCGCTGGCCGACGTTGGCGGCGGAGAAATGGTCGCGCCAGTCCTGATCCATCTGCGTGAGCTGCTCGAACTGGGCTTGGAAATCATCCACCGGTTCTTTGCTGTCCTTCTCGGTGGCGGGGTCGAACTTCACGTCGTCCGGCGGCTCGGCGGGGTCGGCGGCGATGACCGATTCGGATTGGGGGCCGCCTTCGCTCTCGGCCTTCTCCTGCTGAAGTTCGCTGGAGGTGGCTTCTTCGAGGAGGGGGTTTTGCTCCATCTCCTGCTGGACCAGGGCTTGCAGTTCCAGCGTTGGCGCCTGGAGCAGTGCCAGCGATTGCTGGAGCTGCGGGGCCAGCACCTGGGACAGCGCCATCTTCTGCGATAAAAACAAGCCTTGTGCCATTTCGGTTTCGGATTCTACGACGGTTTCTAAATTGCTCAAGAACCCATTCGGCACGGACGTTGCTAGACTGAAGAAATCCCGCGAAATAATTCAGGAGAATTGTCTTGGCACGGGACATGGCGGCGGAACGCCGGTTTCCAAACCGGCGGGTTGGTTCAAGGCGGCCTGCCGGCAAGGCATGGAAGTTTTACCGCAGAGGCGCAGAGAGGCAAGAGGAGAAGGAATCGAAGCCAACCGGCTCCCACAGAATTGCATCGCAAAGATTTTTCTTCTCTGCGCCTCTGCCCCTCTGCGTCTCTGCGGTAAAAAATGCTCCCATCATCCAGTTGCATCCAAAGCTAAGCTGCGTTTCCGCTGAATCGGCGCCTGCAAAAAGATCAGCGCGCCGATTTGGAAATCGGCGCTCCATTTCCCGCAGATTCAGGAAGGCCACAGATTAAAAACAGAATCGGCGGCTTTCCTGAATCTGTGGGAGGCCCAAGGAATTTATTTTTGTTCTCCAGATTTTTCCCTACCGTCTTCCGCGTGTCCGTGCAGTTCACCATTCTTGGCAGCGGTTCCAGCGGCAATTGCGCCTACCTCGAAACTCCCGAGGCGCGGCTGCTCATTGACACGGGCCTGAGCGGACGGCAAATCCGCCAGCGCCTGCTCTCCATCGCGCGCACGCCGGAAAATCTCACCGGCATCCTCATCACACACGAGCACCACGACCACATCCAGGGACTCGCGGTGCTGGCGGCGAAATTGAACGTCCCGATCTATTGCAACCGGCTGACCAAGGAGGCCATTGAACTGTACGTCGGTGCTCCCGTGCGCTGCCAGTTGTTCACC
>JANOAY010001051.1:0-6521 GCA_031411375.1 Pedosphaera sp.
AGACGTTTGCAGATGAACTGATGGAACGCGCGGTGAGGCTGGCGAGGCCGGAAACCGGACGGTGAAGGGACGCCCAGTTTAACCTGCGCCCAGCTTCTTCATCCACCGGCGTGCGACCCGCGGTACGCCGGAGTAAAGCCACGGCCTCGCCACGCCGCGCGGCACGGGAATTTCCACTGACTGCGGCCACGTCTGCGCCGGCGCGGCGCGTTCCCCGATCACGCGCAGATATTTCTCCGCCATCGCGTCGGCGCTGTAGTGCGCGCGGGCGAAGCGCGCCGCGTTCGTCGCGCAGTCGTGGAGTCTTGTGCGGTCGCGGTACAATTCGATGACGGCTTCCGCCGCGCGCTGCACAGCGCCGACCGGCACGCGCACGCCGCGCGATTCATCCACCACCTCGGCCATGCCGCTCGGCAAATCCGAAACCACCGGCACCACGCCCGCGCCCATCGCTTCCAGCAGGCTCAAAGGCAGCCCCTCGAAGTCCGAGAGCAGCACAAACACGTCGAAGTCTTGCAGCAGCCGCGGCACCTGTTCGTACGACACGGGATCAAGGAAGCGCACGAAGTCACAGCCCTTCAGCGACGCGCGCAACTCATCGCGCTGGGGGCCTTCGCCCACGATGGAGAATTCCACCGGCACGCGCCGCGCCTGCAACTGCTTCGCCAGTTCCGCCAGCCGGCTGACGCGCTTCTGTTCCTCGATGACGCGCCCGAGATAAATGATCCGCAGCGGCGCGTCCGCCGGGCGCGGCGCACGCGGCACGGCGGCGGAGAAATCAATGCCGTAGGGAATCACCTCTGCGCGCACGCCGCGCAGCGCGGGCCGCGCCTGGAGATTGACGCCGATCTGCCGCGACACGCCCACCACCACGTCCGTCCACGCCGCGTGCTGGTCCACCGTCGTGTACGGGCCGGGGTCGTCCGACTGCACGATGCTCATCCGCAGCACGCCGCGCGGCACGACGCGGAGAATCTCAAAACTCTGCGAGGACAGACAACTGAGCACGGCGTGCGGCTGATACTGCGCCGTTTGCTGGTAGGCCCAAAGCAGGCGGTCCTCGAAGATCATTTTCTGCGGCGGCAGGCAGTGAACAGGATTGCGGATGGCCGCGAAGTCGGAGGCATAGGCGTTTTCTGAATCCAGCACCACGACCGGCAGTTGATGGCCGCGCCGCCGGAGAGCGCGCGCGAGGTTCACGAGGAAGGTCGAGCTGCCGCCGAGCGGCAGGCTGCCCGTCACCGCGACCAGCGGCACGGTTCCGTTCATGCCCGGCGTTGGATCCACAGGCTGTGCGGACGGTCCTGGCCGCGCGGGAAAAATTTGCCGAGCACCTCGCGCTGCTGGCGGAAGAGTCCGTAGAGCGGGAGTTCCACCCGGAAACGGTCGCCGCCGCTCAACAGGCACTCGACCGCGTACTGCTCGTTGCCCGCGAAGCGCGTGCGCTTGGTCAGCCAGTCTTCGGGATAATCGAAGGGCGAAAAAATATCGTGGATGTGAATCCACACGCCGACCTTCAGCGAGGGCAGGATGTGGATCAGCTCGAACTCCACGTCGCCCTGCACCCGCAGCGCGTGGCTGGTGTCAATGAAGAGCACGTCGCCCGGCTCCAGTTCGCGGAAGACATCGAGCGGCACCTGTTCCACCGGCGACAGGAGCAGTTCGGCGAAGGCCAGTTCCTGGCGCAAATCCAGGCGCGGCTCCGGGTCAATGTAGGTGGCGCGGCAGGGATGCCCTTCGCTGATGTTTTTCTGAATCGCCCGCGCGCTGACCAGCGAACTGAAACCGCAGCCCACCTCGATGTAGCGCTTGGGTTTCAAATCCCGCAGCAGCGTGTAGAGGGTCGCGGCGTCGAAATCCGTGAACGATCCGTTCTCGAACCAATAGGGCTGCCCCTCCGTCTTGCGCGCGGGCCATGATTCCAACTCGCGGGTGATCGGCGCCAGCCGGGCCAGGGTCGCGGCGGCCCCGGCGTAGTTCAAATCAATGCCCGGCAAGTCGCGCGGCGCACGGATGCGCGCCCAGTCAATCTGTTCCGCCGGCGGAATCGGCGAGTAAAAAGTCCGTTCGATGGTGTTGTAGCCGGCGGCCTCGACCAGGTCCTGGCGGTAGTCGAAACTTTTCAGGAAGCCGCGCAGCAGCCAGGTGGGAATCAGGCCGGCCAGTTGCACGGTCAGCATTCGGAGTCGGTAGCGAAGCATATCAAAGTAGCGCGCGGGCTTTTAGTTGGGCGGTAAATTCACGCTCGAAGTAGGCAAAGGACAGGCGCTCGGAGTCAATCAATCTTTGTGGCGGGCCGTCGGCTGCCATCATCCGCTCGCCCCATTCCAGCAGCGCTTCGGCCGTCGCCGCCGCGTCGCGGATCGGCACCACGGAACCGTTTTGGCCCGGCTCGATCAGGTCGCACGCCCCGGTGTTGGGCGTGGTCACGACCGGCAGCCCGCAGGCCAGCGCCTCGGTCACGGTGCGCGCGAAGCCGTCCTCCAGCGACGGCAGCACAAACACATCCGCCCCGCGCAAACGCGCCGCCAGTTGCGGATGCGCCAGCCCGGGCGACCACGCAATCGGCAAATCCCGATAGCGCGCCAGCACCGGGAGCACGCTGTCAGCGATCAAATCCGTGAGCAGGAAACGCACGCTGGGATGCCGCCGATGAATCAGCCGGAACGCCTCGAGCAGATACGGCGTCCCCTTGCGCAATGAAAGGCTGCCCGTGGAAATGATCGTCAGCGGACGGTTCTTCGGACGCGGAACAGTGGCCGGCGTGAAGCAGGAAAGATCCACCGGGTAAACATTCCGCAACAGTTGCTCCGGCTGAAAACCGCGTTCGAGGAACGAACGCGTGACGAACGAACTCGGCGAGAGCACGTAGTCCACGTGCGGCATCATCTCCCGCGCGCGCCGGCTCCAATGCGGTGCGACCGGCGGAAACGGACAGTCCCAACGCCGATGTTCCTCGCTTAACAGTTCCCAGAAGTAATCAGGATGGGAGTTGCCGCCATCGAGAAAAGTTTTGCCGCCGTGCGCGCGGACCCAGCGGAACGACTCGTTCGCGTAACCGTAGCTGGAGATGATGTGGTCGCCGGGCGTGAGCTGCTTTTTCACCCAGCGATCAAACGACGGCAGCATCGCGAAGCGCAGCGACTCGGCGCGGTACTGCGAGAAGCATTTCACCGCCGCGTAATTCAGCAGGCCGTAAATCGGGCGCAGGCGGGTCAGTTCCGGCGGCACATCCGCCGTGCCGTGGCGGGTGCCGAGCGCGAGGAAGCGCAGCGCGTCCGCGCGGGCCAGGGCGCGGGCGTTGTCATCGCACACCGAGCGGCTGGGCGTGGCGACGACGAATTTCGGGCGGACGCTCATGGGCGGAGCAACTCGCGGTACAGCTCCTCATGCCGTGCCACCATGCGCGGGGCGGTCATGCCCTTCTCCAGCACCGAGGCGCGGGCGCGGAAGCGGAAGCGGCTCCGCAAGGCGTCGTCGCTCATCAGTTGTTTCAAGGCGGTGCTGATCTCGTCCACGTTCGCGCGTTCGACGAGCATTCCGTTGTCGCCTTCCTGGATCAAATCAGGAATTCCCCCGATGCGCGTGGCGAGGCAGGCGCAGCCGGAGTAGAGCGCCTCCTGCAACGACAGCCCCAGCCCCTCGTGCATCGAGGGCATGGCGAAAATTTCCGCGCCCGCCAGCCACTCGCGCAGTTCCGCATCCGAACACGCGCTCCGCCACTCGGCCTGTTCGCGCAACGCGGGGCCGCGCAACAGTTCCTCCAGTTCCGCCGTGGTCTGTGCGTCGCCGGGGCGTCCGATGAAGATCAGTTTCCACTCAGGAAACTCGGCGGCGATCTGGGCGAACGCGCGGGCGAGATACGGCTGGCCCTTGCGCGGCCCGAGCGTGCCGGCGCAGAGGATGATTTTTTTGCGCGCGCCTTCCGGCCCCGCCTCGTGCTCCTGAATCCGCGAATGGTAAATCTGAAGAAACTTCCCGCGCGCCGGCCAGTAGCGGCGACGCAACGTGCGCCAGTCCGCCTGCGACACGGCGATCTCGGCGCGCAGGTGCGCGAGCATCTGCATCTTGCTGGCCCACGCGGGCGGGAGCAGCGCGGCCTTCACGAACCACGGACGCTGCGCGCCGATGTAGCCTTCCCACAATCCGAACACGCCGTGGTTCGTGGCGAGGCACGGCGTGCCAAGACGGTCGAGGTGGATAACGGGGCAGACGTTGAACAGGCGGTTGCCCCACGCGTAGTTGCCGCCGAAATGAAAATGCGCGAGGTCAATCTTTTGCGCGTGCAGCGCGGTGGCGAGCGCGCGGGATTTGTCGCGCGTCACCGCCGTCAAATCCCACGGCAGATGCGCCACAATTTTGTGCGCCACGGACGAGGCGCGCCACGACTCCGCGCTGTCGCCCGACACGAGCACAATCTGATGCCGCGCCGCCAGCCCGTGGATCAGCTCGCGCACCAGCACCTCCGTGCCGCCGGGCTGCTCGATGGGATACTCTAGGCAGAGCGCGAGTTTCATGCGGATGGAAACAGTTTCAGCGTCTCCTCGTACGCCGCGAAAAAACGGCGGTCCATTTCGCGCGGCGAAAGGTAGTCACGCATTTGCGCCAGCGTGGCCGCGTCTACTTCGCCGCGTGCGAAGAGCGGATGACGAAAGGCCCGGCGCAATTGTTCTTCCAAACTGGCCGCATCGTTGGGCCGGCAGAGCAGCCCGTTCTTCTCTGGCACCACGTAATCCACCACCCCGCCGATGGCGCTGGCAATGACCGGCACGCCGCTGACGACCGCTTCTTTCACCGCGTTGGGGCTGGTGTCCGCGCGTGTCGGCAGCACGAGCAGGGTGGCGCGCGCCATTTCCTCCGCGACCTCGGGCGGCGACAAATTTTTCCTGAACACCATGCGGCGACGCAGTTCCGGCGAAACCTTCGCGCACTCAGCCTCAAAGTATGCGCCGCTCACCGTCCCCACCATCGTCAGCTCGAAAGCGAATTCGCCCGTGAGTTTGTTCAAGGCTTGCAGCAACAGGTCGGTGCCTTTGCGAAAACCCGGCGTGCCGACAGAGAGCAGACGCAGCGGCGCGGTCTGCGGTTGGCGCACCACTTGGTGGAACCGCCAGTTCGACGCGTGCTCGGCCTGATGAATTTTTAGACGCGGATAACGCTCGCGGAGAAAGTTCACGGCGAAGGTGGATTCCGTGGTCACAAGCCGCGCGCGCTTGAGGCTCGCACGTTCCAAAAAAGTGGCGAAGCGTTCGTAGCGCCCGAGCGGCACGAGTTGCTGATACCACGTCAGCAGCCCCTGGATGGTGACGAGATACGGATAGCCGAGCCGCGCAGCGATGAGTCCCGCGCCACGCTCCGTGCCCCACGCGTGAACGAGATGCGGGCGGATTTGCTTCAGCTTGCGCCCGAGCAAAAACGTATCTACCCAGAACACGGACGGTGCGCGCGAGGCGGGCGGAACTTTCAGGACGTGGAACGTGGCGTGGCCGCGCGTGAAGGTGAAATCGCGCGCGATGTTTTTCCGCAGCACGAGGATGTGCAGTTGCAGGTCGGCGCGGCGTTGAAATTCCTCCAGCAGCACCACCGCCCACGTCGCCGGATGCTGGCGCGGGAGATGACGCAACTCGGCGGGCAGATCCGGCATCCACTCGACGGGGAAATCGGAAACCCACGCGACGACAAGCGGCGACCGGTTCATGCGCAACGTGGTTCGGGCGAAAACATCTTCTTCACAACTACAAGCCGCGCGCCCCGTGCGTAAAGCAATTCGTGGCGCGTTGAAAAAACTGTCGAATGAAGAATTGCCATGTTATCGCCTGCCCCGCATGAGCAGCCACACCCTCGCAGAATCCGCCGGCCTGGTGGTGAACGGCCTGCGCCGGAGCGTCTCCCAAATCTGGAAGTGGGAGGCGCGGCTGCGCGGCGTGACCGTGGGCGGCCGGCTCGATCTCGCCGGCCGTCCCATCATCAGCGTGGCGCACGGCTCGGAACTTTTTCTCGGTGACGGCGTGACGCTGTTCAGCGCGCCGCGCTCCAATCCGCTGGCCTGCGCGCAGCCGTGCGTGCTGCGGACGCTGGCGGCGGGCGCGGAGCTGCGGCTGGAGCGCAAGGTGGGTTTGAGCGCCACGGTCTTGTGCGCCGGACGTTCCATCCGCGTGGGCGAGGGCACCATCTTCGGCTCCGGCGCAATGGTGCTGGATAATGATTTTCACCAACCCGGCCCGGACTGGGGCTGGACGTTTGACTGCGTGACCGGAGCGAAGCCGGTCGTCATCGGGCGCGGCGTGTTCGTCGGAGCGCGGGCCATCATCCTCAAGGGCGTCACCATCGGCGACCGCGCGGTGATTGGCGCAGGCGCGGTGGTGGTGCGCGACGTGCCGGCAGGCATGGTGGCGGCGGGCAACCCGGCGCGGGTCATCGGGCCGGTCGGCGGACGGGCGCTTGCAGACTCGGGCCAATAACGTGTCAATGCGCGCCGACAAGAAACCTTTGAACCCGGCGCGGCTTTCCACTCTCCTACC
>JANOAY010001052.1:0-6040 GCA_031411375.1 Pedosphaera sp.
TTCAAGTCTTTGATCAAATCCAGCGTGCGCCGCTGCATCGTGTCCGTGATGCCGGCAGGGTTGGAGAGGAAGAGCACGGGGTCGCCGCTTTTGCGAAACGGCACGCCCTGATAAATCGTCGGCAAGAATCCTCCACCGTAAAGCGCCGCGCCGCCGCTCAGGCCGTTGGCGGAATTCATCACGACAAAGCCCGGCAGATTCTGCGACTCCGTCCCCAGCCCGTAGAGCGCCCACGCGCCCATAGAAGGGCGGCCAAATTGCGACGAGCCAGTCTGCATCAGCACCTGGCCGGGCGCGTGATTGAAGACGTGCGTGTTCATGGACTTCACGATGGCGATGTCGTCCACGACTTCGGCGAGATGCGGCAGCGCCTCGGAAATTTCCGCACCGCACCTCCCGTGCTTGGCAAACTTGAAATCGCTCGCGTAGAGCGCGGCGTCGGTCTTGATGAAGGCGTACTTCTGGCCTTTCAGAATTTCCGGCGGCACGGACTGGCCGTTATATTTTTTGAGCGAAGGCTTGTAGTCGAAGAGGTCAAGCTGGCTCGGCGCGCCGCCCATGAAGAGGTAGATGACGCGCTTGGCCTTGGGCTTGAAATGCGGCTGCTTCGGCGCGAGCGGATCGTTTCCGGCGTTCGCCAGCGCGCCCGCCGCCTGATTCGCGCCGAGCAAAGAGCCGAGCGCGACCGAGCCGAGGCCTACACCACATTGGCGAAGGAACCATCGGCGCGTGATCCACTTCGCGTGTTCTCGTTGGAGATCTTCCTGCAATGACAGCCGGTAATTCACGCGCGAATGATACCGGGAACTCGGGTCCGAGGCGATTCCAATTCTTGCCCGCTACAGGCGACCGGCTTAGCGGATGAGCGATGAGAAACCTTTGTTCTCATCTTGAATCGACTCCAATAGCCGTCCACTTCCTTGCATCCGCCCAAATCCTTTTGCTTCGTTGAAAAATTTCACGGTGCCCTTTTTCATCGAACTGGGGCCTTGGTTACCCGGCGACATGACACGGTTCGCATTCGGGTCGCCCTGCTTGTTGGATTTCAACACTTCCACGCGGCGACGAGCGACCGCGTCCTCCGTAAAGCCGAATCCCTTGCTGCGGCCCGAATCCCGGTCGGTGATGATTCTCGCACTCTCTACGGTGGCGCGTGCAGTTAGCCCAAGTTTCACATCCACGCCATGCACCGGGTCGCCTTGGGCAGAGCGTTCCTTCGTCTCTGGATTCCAGCCGCGCACCGTGACCTTTTTCACCACCGCGGCGTTGGACATGCGCGCGAGTTTCACGTTCACCGCGTTCAAGCCTTTTTTGCCCTGCAACTCACCACCGCCACCGCCGCCGCCATCAAAGGAATTCCTCGTCCGAATGTTCGAGCGCGAAGTGCTGATGCCGGCGCGCATCATTCCACCCGCACCGCCACCGCCACCACCGCCGCCGCCGTGAAAGGAATTTTTATTCCGAATGTTCGAGCGCGAGGTGCTGATGCCAGCGCGCATTCCGCCCGCACCGCCTCCGCCGCCACCACTCTGGCTGAAGTCCCAGCGCGTGCCGTCCTTCTGGTCCACATGCGGATCGCCGTGGACGTGGGTAAGCGGCTTGTCCGTCTTGGGGTTCAAGTAGCGGGAATCAGATTGGGAATTCAGCTCGGGCGCTTTCCAGCGGCAAGGCCACGCCTCGAAATACAGGCCTGTCTCACCGTCCCACTGCAGACCGTTGAATAGATGGTGCGAACCCGCCGGCGACTGCGCCACCGGCTGGCCAAACGCATCCACCATCGGGAGGCCTTCCGCCGTGAAGAAACGCGGCTCGCCGGACTCCCAGTAGTCATACCGCTCCAACACCGCGCCCGCGCTGTCGGTCAGCGCGAGGGCCGTGCCGGTTTCGTCTGTATGCACCCACTGGACTTCGCCGGCGGGCGAGATGCGCGCGTGGCCGCCCAGTTTGTGCATGTGCGGCCACACGGCGAAGACACGCGCCACGCCGTTGTCCAACTCTTCGAGAGGCCTGTCGTCGTCACTGTCCGGATCGAGAACCCAATAAGTCGTAACCGGCAGCGCGGGCGCGTTCGGGAAAGTGGTCTTGGCAATGCGCCGGCCCAGTGCGTCGTAGCTGTAACTCGCCACCGGGACCAAGGCGGGACCGACGGTGCGTTGCACCAGCACCAGACGATTCGCAAAGTCGTAACTGAACTGCGTCGCGCCCGCCGGACTGTCCACCGACACGAGGTTGCCGTTGTGATCATGCTGCTCGGTGCCGAAGGGCGTGAGCGTGTATTGGTTCCTCTGGAAATCCGCCGGCTCGGGCGTGCTTGAATCCATCGTGTAAATTCCCACCACGCCATTCGAGGAAACGGACTGGCGATTGCCCTGCTTGTCGAGCGCCAGGCTCTTCGTGCTGATGGTGCTGGCGCGGCGGCGTTCGAACGAAGTCATCCGGTTCAACCTGTCGTAGCCGAACACGTTCGTCGTCAGCGCCGGCACCCCACCCGCGAAGGGCACCGTCTGCTGGCGGAGAGTTTTATTCTGGTTGCGATCATAGGCCGCAATGCGCCGGTCAATCGTCGCGCCGCCGCCCGCGAACTGGTGGTTCACGCTGGCGATCTGGATCCAGCCCCAGTCGCCCTGGGCGTTCGGCGGATTCTTCATGCCGTTCCAAAGGAAGCGCGTGTTGACGTTGTTCGCGCGCGTCATGCGACCGGGGCGACCCGCCCCTTCGTAAGCAAACGTGGCGAGCGACCTTGTCAGTCCCCCGGCTGTGCGGCTCACGCTGCTCACCTGATCCAGCGCGTCGTAGGTGAAATTCACCACGCCGCCCGTCGGATACGTGAGCGAGAGACGGTTGCCCGTGCCATCGAAGGTCGCGGCCATCGCGAGGCAGTCCGCCTTGCCGCCCCGGGTGTTACCCATCGAGTCGCGGCTGAACTCCATCATCGAAACGTCGTTGGTCGCCAGCACCAGTTGCGATGCGCCGTCATAGACAAACATTTCAAACGTCGTCGTCGGCAGCACGCCCGCGCCCGGCGAAATGTCCCGGCGCACGCAGCGATCGAGCAGGTCGAAGGAGTTGCTGACCACCGTGCCATTCGCGTCCTCAGTGATGACAAGATTGCTGCGCGGACTCCAGATGAGCTTGCGCGTGGTGCCGTCGGCATTGGTCGTGGCGATGTGCCGGTCGAGGGCGTCGTAGGCGTAGAGCGTGAGGTTGCTGTTCGCGTCGCGCGAAGCGACGAGCCGCGAGTTGTCGTCAAACTCTTGCGACAAAATAAAATCTGCCAACGGCTCGAACTGGCCGTCCCCGTCCAGATCAGCCTTGATGACAAGCGCGTGGCCGATGCCGCTGCGCTGCCAGCGGTGCAACACGCCGTTCGCATCCAGATGCTGCACGAGATAGCCGCGCGAGTCGTAGGCGTATTGGTCGGTGTTGCCCACGTTGTCGAATTCGGTGATGCAACGGTCCAGCTCGTCGTATTGAAAATTGCGCGTGAACTCCGAAAGCGCGCCCGTCACGTCCGCGCGATCCACCTGCTTCACCTGCAACACGTTGTCGTTTGCGTCGTAGAGGTAGATCGTGAGATTCGTCTTCGCGTCGGTTGCGGTCGCGAGCCGGCCCTTGCTGTCGTAGCTGTAGCGGGTGACGTGGCCGTTGTCGTCCGTCTCACGTTTCAGCGCACCGTCCGGCGCGTAAGCCCACGTCGTGGTGGAGTCGCCGTCGGTGAAATTGACTTCGGTGAAGATGTCGAACCACGACACATGCCGCGCCGTCGTGCGATCCAGCCCGTCGTATTCCCAGCGCACGGAGGAGAGAGTGCGATTGCCCGCGCCGCCCGCCACGTCGTTGGTCTGTCCGTCGAGGCGTTCGGACAGCAGATTGTCATTCGCGTCGTAGGTGAAGGTTCGCACGTTGCCCATCTCGTCAGTCGCCGAGAGCACGCGGTCGAAGCGGTCAATGATCCAGGTTTTTACTGACGGTGGCTCGCCGATGGCCGTGTAGGTTCGCGCGATCAAGTTTCCGTTCGGGTCGTAATCAAACGTGTCGGTGGAAGAGTCCGCCGTGCCCGGCGCGCTGGTCGTCGTGAAGCGCAAATCGCGCGTGTCATACGAGTGCTTGATCCAGCTCGATGGCTGGGCCCCCTTCACCGCCTCGGGCGAATACTCCTCCGTCAGATTGTCGTTCGCGTCATAGACGAAACGGTTCGTGGCAAACCGCTGTTGCACGACATGTGCGACTTCATGGGCGACCAGCGTGCGGCGGTTCAGCGCGTCGTATTCGTAGAGCGTCGTCCACGAAGGGTTGTTGGTGTCGAGTGCGCCAGTGTGGTCGTGGTTCGAGAATTCCTCGCGCACCACGTTGTCATTTGCGTCGTAGTAAAAATTCCGCTCGTACTTCACGCAGCCCGAGCATTCGAGCTTGGAGGTGCGCTGCATCAACTGATCGAGAGCATTGTAGATGAACTGGTTGGTGTTGCCGTTCGGGTCCACGAGTTCCGTCATGTTGCCCACGGCGTCGCGGCCGTAGCGCGTGATGGTGGTGTCGGGCTTGGTGGTATCGACGGCCCAGGTGTGCAGGCAGGCGTTGAGATACGTGAACTCATCGCGGCGGCGCTCGCCGTTCGCGTCCAGCGGATGCACCACGGCGAGCAACTGGCCGTGCGGATCATACTCGTAATTCGTCAGCGGGGCATCGCTGCCGTCGAGCAACCGCCCGTGATGGGTGAGGGCCAGCATGTTGCCCTTGGCGTCGTATTGCGCCGTGGTCCGCAGCCCGCGCGCGTCCGTCCGGCTCGTGGCAAAGGTGCCGTCCTGCGACGTGGTCTGGCGCGGACCAGAGCCGAAGCGGGAGCTGATTTTTTCTTTGCCTTCCGTGTCATCAAACAAAAGCCGGTGACCGGTGCGCGTGCGGGTCGCGGGCGCACCGAATCGGGCATCGTAGGTGAAGCGAGTGATCAGCACGTCGCTCAGACCATCTCCATCGCTGTCGCTGTCGCAGCACGCCACCTCGCGCACCACGATGGGATTGCCGTCGCTGTGCCGGGACGCCGTCTTGTTGCTCCGGCTGTTGTTGTGGTCCTGCGCCCGCTGATGCACCACTTCGGTGCTGTTGCCGCGCGGATACGTGACGCGCGTGCAGAGCGAATCCGCGTTCCACTCGTAAGTCGTTTCCCAGAAGTCGGGATCGCTCTCGCGCATTTTTTCCGTGGGCAATTTACCGTCCACCAACAGTTCGCCCGGCACCGCGCGCGCGGCGAGATCGCGATGGATGACGCCCCGGTTCAACGAGTCGAACCAGTCCTCGGTCACGTTGCCGACCGGGTCGTTCTCCAGCGTCTTGAGCACCGCCCAGCGATTCTCCGGCGCGGGCGTCTGCGGAATGTAAGTGAACACCGAAGGCGGATTCGTTCCGCGCCGCACAGTCGCCACACGATCAAAGTCCACACTGCCGGGATCAGACGTGTCCTTGTAAGTAACGCGTAGCCACGCCGGCCCGAACGGTGCCGTGATGGAGGCCAGGTTGTGATCCAGTTCCAAGGCCGGCCCGCTGGCATACGTGTAAGTCGTGGTCTTGCCCGCTGGAAAGTCGTTCGTGTTCGGTGTGCCGACGACCGGCGGTGTGGTCACGCTGCGCAACGGCCCGTTGGCACTGGTGCGCCAATACAGGTACTGCCACTGGCGCCCGGTGAAGTCAGTGATGGAGGCAAGCTGGCCGATGCCGTCGTAGGTCAGCCGGTTGGTGCGGCCCAAGGTATCAATGATTTCTCCAAGCCGCCCGCTCGCGTTGTATGCGAACGTAATGGCGTTGCCATTGCGATCCTCCGAACGAGAAATCCGTCCCGGCGCGACGGCGTTGCTGATGGAGTTAAATTCCCACTTGCTCGTGTCGGGGAAAAAGAGCGTGAAGACACCGTTGCTCAACACGCCGGTGTTGAACAGCTCGTCGGCGGTGAACAATCCGTTCGTCCCCGCGAAGTAAGTGTCGCGGCGGCCCGTGCCGTCCCAGACCGTCACGCTGCCGCCGTTCACCATGCAGCGAATGTCGTAAC
>JANOAY010001053.1:0-1690 GCA_031411375.1 Pedosphaera sp.
GCTGACGCGAGACGGAGGAATGTGGGACGAGAAAATCATTCTCGCCCTCGCGGCCGAGGCGGTTGCAGCCGGGCGTGAGGAGAATTTCCGGCAGCGCCAGGGCGGAATCTTTGGCCAGCAATCTTGCCATGTGAATGAGTCTCGAACTGGCGGACGAATGTTTGTGTTCCGTGCCGCCGCACGGTGGCCGGGAATGTGAAGGAACGGCGGCGTGATTGCTCCTAAAAAGATTCTGAAGAACCGAGGCCGGTGCTTGGAGCCGGTCTGAAAAATGGGTGGAACGGGCTACCAGCCCGTTCCGCTGGGCAACCTGCCCAGCGGAATGAAAGAGAGCACCAAGGCCGGTGCAACGCCCGTCTCGCCAAGCGCGCCTCACTCTTCCGCCGGGCTGGTAGCCTGTGCCACCCGCCGCGATGAATACGCGGACTCGGCGGTCCGCGCTCCTAGACGTTTGCCGTTTCCAAACGCAGGAAATCTTCGGCCACGGAGTCGGCGTAGCGGAGACCGAGGTGGTTCAGGCGGAAACCGTGCTCGTCCATTTCGGCGCGGCCATTGGTGACCAGCGTGTGCATTTCATTACGCCAGCCTTCGCTGAGATCAAAGCCGGTGATGTTTTTGAACTCCTCGAAGTTCCAGCCCGCCGGCATTCGCAGACCAAACGCCGCCGTCTCGCCCGCGCGTGCTTCTGGCGAAAGCTGTTCGCTCGACTCGATGGCGCGGCGGCCTTTCTCCAGTTGCTCGCAGTAGAGCTGCGTGTTCGACCAGTTCTTCGTGCGCACGCCGTGGACGTAGCCGGTGGCGCTGGGGCCGAGCGCGTGGAAGGAGCCGCCGCGCCAGTAGTTGACGTTGTGCTGACAGGCGAAGCGTGGAATGACGAATGACGAATGACGAATGACGAGACCGGCTTCGTTCGACATTCGACATTCGTCATTTGTCATGGTCCGGTCGCGCGCGAAGTTCGCGATCTCGTACTGCTGCAAACCGAGTTCGCCCGTCGTGGCGATCAATTCCTCGTACATGTCACACGCGAGATCTTCGTTCACGTCGAACTCGCCGGCCTTCAACTGCGCGTAGAGCGGCGTGTCCTCCTCGTAGATCACTTCGTAGCTGGAGAGATGTTCGCTGCCGAGGGCGATGGCTTCGCGAAGCGTCGCGCGCCAGGTGTCCATCGTCTGCGTGGGGATGGCGAACATGAGGTCCACGTTCACGTTGTCGAAACCGGCAGTGCGCAAGGTGTCGAAACTTTTGAAGACTTGCTCGCGCGAGTGGATGCGGCCGAGGCGGTCGAGCAACGATTCGTCAAGCGACTGCACGCCCATCGAGACGCGGTTCACGCCGAAGTCGCGCCAGAGTTTGGCTTTGTCGAGCGACACGGTGGCGGGATTGGATTCGATGGTCCACTCCGCCGCGCCGAGGAGGTTCAGCCGCTCCATCGTGCGAAGAATTATTTCCCACTGGCGCAGGTTGAGCATGGAAGGCGTGCCGCCGCCGAAGAAGACAGTGCGCGGTTTCAGATCGTGCGCGACCAGTTCCATCTCGCGCACGAGCGCGGCGACGTAGCGGTTGATCTGTTCGCCGCTCGAAGCCTCGGAGAAGAAGGCGCAGTACTCGCACTTGTGCGCGCAGAACGGCACATGGACGTAGAGGCTGGTGATGGGCGAACTCGACACGCGCGCAGAATGCCAGCGTG
>JANOAY010001054.1:0-8190 GCA_031411375.1 Pedosphaera sp.
CTCACGGTCAGCACGTAGGTGTTGCTCGAAGCCAGCGGACTGGTGCCGAGGGTGACGGTGCGCCCGTCCGCCGAGAGCGCGAGGCTTTGGAGCGTGACGCCGCCGGAGACGTGGTAATTCGCCAGGCTCGTCGCGCGGTCAAAGTTCATCGGCTCGCTGAACAGCAGCGTCAACACACTGCTCGCGCAACTGACGCCGACCGAGTCGAGCGTCGGCGGCGTCACGTCCGCGCCGGCGGAACTCACGGCGTTGCGCACGGAATTGGCCGGCGCGGTCAGCGTGGCGAAGCGCACCGAGAAGCTCGTCGCGTTCGCCTGGTCCGGCGCATACGTCACCGTGCTGCCGGGCGGCGGGTTCACGCTCACGAGGCTCGTGCCGCGCGGGACGAACTCGTTAATCACCACGTCATCTGCGGTGAGACTGCCGAGGTTGTTGTACGAAATCGTGTAGCGCACCAGCGCGCCGAACTCGACGAAGTTCGCGTCGCCCGTCAGCGCCTCCACGCCGGACTTCTTCACCGCCACGTCCGCCCGACGAGCGACGGTGCAGCTCTGCGCGGTGTTGTTGCCGAGCAGTTCTTCAAGACCCACGTCGGCGAAGACCGTCGCCGCGTTGCACACGCCCGAGCCGTCCGAGACGAAGCTGGTCACGGTCACATGAAGCTGGAAGAAACCCTGGCTGCCCGGCGGCAGACCGACCTTTTGATAATAGAGCGCGTCGCCCGTCGCGGCCGTGCCGAGGAACCAGGTGATGACGCCGCCGCTGATCTGCCGCGTGACCGGCACCGGGCCAACGATGGCGTTGCCGGACAAATCCACGGGCGCGACCGCCTGGCCGGTGCCATCCACGAGCGCGACGACGGTGAAGTTATCCAGCGGACTGCCGGGCGTGAGCGTGGCGGGCAGCGTGTCCACGACGCGCACGCCGTAGGCGTTGACCGTGCCGCTGTTTGCAAACGCCAGCGTGTAGGTGATCGGTGCGCCCGGCGCGAGCCCGGGGAGAGAGCCTTCCACCGAGCCGGTCTTGGTCAGGGCCACGTCGAGTGACGGCGTGCGCACGATGGCGGTGGCGGTGTTGTTCGCGGTGTTTTCACAGAGCGGCACGGTCTGGGCGATGACCACGGTGTTGGTGAAAGAACGGCCGGGCGGCGGAAGTATGTGCGTGATGGGATCGATCAGATCGACGGAGACCTGCGCGGAGAACGGCCCGGCATTTCCAGCCAGCGCGCCGACGAGCAGCGCGAGGCGGTTGACCGGCGCGACCGGCGCGGCGGTCCAGCCGCCGGAGAGCGGCGCGAGCGGATTGAACGGCGCCGCCAACGTGAGCGGCCCGGCGTGATAGTAGGCCGTCACGCCCGCCGGGACGGTCACGCCCACGAAGGTGACGTCGCTGTTCGCGTCGAGGTTGTTGTTCAGCAGCGCGTCCACGAGATAAACGCCGCTCGCGGCCTGGGCGCTTTCGTTGGCCCACGAGAGGTTCCAGGAAACGCGGTTGCCGGGCCTCGCGAGGGCGGGGCCGGATTTGGCCACGGCAAGTTCCGGCGGCGGCACGGTGACGACGGCGCAGGCGGCATTCGCATACACGCCCTCCTCGACCGACACGGTTGAAATCTGCGCGCAGTTGTTGAGCGTGGTGCAACCCGGCACGCTCGCGCCGACCTGCACGTTGAACTGGATGAGAATGTTGCCGGACGCGCCGGGAATTTCGCCCGCCGGGAATCCAGTTCGGGTCAACGCGTTTCCATTGATCGTGTTCCAACTGAGCGTCTGCCCGCTGATGGCCGGAGCGCCGAGCGTGTAGCCGGGCGTGAGCACCGCGAGCGAGCCGGCCACGTAGCTCACCTCCGCTGGCAACTGATCCACGAGCGCGATCTCGCGGGCGCGGATCGGGCCGCGATTGGCGAGCACCAACTGGTACGTGACCGTGCCGCCCGCCAGCACCGTGGCGGGCGAGGCGTATTTCGACAGCTCCAGGTCTGGGCGGAAAATCGTGACCTGATGTTCATCGCAACTGGTGATCGGATCGCCCGCCGTGTCCGCCGTGCCGCAGACCAGGTTCAGGCGCGTGGTGCCGGAAGCGGTGGCGGGATCGGACGTGACGGCGAGGGTGAACGTGCCGCCCTCCAGCGCCCCGAGCGCGACGCCGTTGCCGCGATAGCCGGTCGCGCCGGCGATGAGGAACGTCACGGTCGTCGAGCCGTCGCCGTTGAGCGTGACGCTGGTCGGCACGGGGCGTCCGCTGTTGGTCACTGAAGCGCCGTTGGCCAGCGCGGCGGCGTTCCAAGTGTGCGTGGCTCCGAGCAAAGTGACGCCCGGCGGGAGCGTGTCGGTGACGACCGCGTTCTGGGCCGGGGTCAGCGAGTTGTTGTAATAGTTCACCACCCAGTTGAACGGCACTCCGGCCTCGACCACGGACGGGCCGGACTTCTGCACAATGATGGAAGGACGGCTGCGGATCGTGGTGATCACCCGGTTGCCAATGGCCTGGAGCAATTCGCTGGAGAAAATCCCGGCGGCGTTGAACAGCAGCGTGCCGTCGGGCGAACCGGCGGTGCCTGCGCCCTGGCCGTCGTCGTCATTGCGTACGGTGAAGCCGACGG
Source organism: Pedosphaera sp. (assembly GCA_031411375.1). GTDB lineage: Bacteria > Verrucomicrobiota > Verrucomicrobiia > Limisphaerales > SIBH01 > JANNGC01. The sequence continues at coordinate 2,600 of JANOAY010001054.1, forward strand.
TGCGCGGCGCATTGAGGATCAGTTGCGGCGGGTTCAGCGCCGCGTCGTCCACTTCCCACGCCACCCAGTAGATCAGATCGCTCGGGCTGCCGTCGGGAGTCCAGGTGTTGCCGGTCTGCAGGCCCTGGGTGAACTGATTGGCGATGGTGCTGCCGGTGATCGGGTCGCCAGGCGTCAATACTTGGGGCGGCAGACTATCTTCGGTGGAAAACCAGACCGCCGTGATGTTCGGATGGCCGTAGGCGCGCACCAGCACGGTCTTGTTCGGCACGCGAACCACCACCCACGTCCTGGTGCTGGGGGCCGTGCCGACGTTCACGTACTCCAGTTCGTAATCGTATTCCGCCCCGCTGGGGATCAGGTCCGCCACGTCTCGCGTGAAAACCTTGAGCTTCGGACTCGACTCCACCTGCCCGCGCGCGCTGGTCGTGGCCGTGACCGGGCCGCACAGCGCGCCCTGCCCCGTCACGGTCGCGCTCACGACAAATTCCGTGCGGTCAATGATCCCGGCCGGCAAGGCCAGTTGCACGCTGATGCGCTTCGACGGAGTCCTCGGCCCCATCAGGCCCAGAGCAAACGTGATGCGCCCGTGGCCGGCATCGTAGGTGCCCGCCGGTGAAAGCCCGAGCACGGTCGGATATTGAAGGACGCCGTTGATGAGCACCTGGCCCAACTGCACCACGGCCTGCACGTTCCCGAGCGCGTCCGTGCCGGTGTTGGCCACGGCCAGCGAGTAGTCGGCAGCGCCGGGCAACAGCACCCGGCTGGGGAGGATGGGAGTGATTTCAGAATTGATGAACAAACGGGTCTTCAGGCCTTCCACCACCGTGGCGGTCTGGCGCGTCGAGCGGATCGGCCCGCTGGGCAACAGCACCTTGCCGCCGCCGGATGGCGTCATCGCGTTCACCGCGAACAACCCCTGGTTTTCCACCACGCCATCCACGCAGGGATCGGGCGGCGTGAAGACTGTCGCGTCAAAATATCCGACCACGAGGCGCACCGGCGGCACCGGCGGCGGCGGGCCGGGGAGGCAGTTCGGGTCCAGGCGCGGAAAATAAAACGCGACCCACGTCACGGCGGCAGGATTGGCCGGCGGCTGCAAATCGTAGCGCGCCCAGTGCGTGTTCGGCCCCGCGTCCAGATCGCCCGGCGCCTGCGTGAAGTCCGTGGGCGGCGGCGTGTTCCAGTCCTGCGGCACGATGACGGATGTGGAGTAGAAGATGACCGCCCCGCTGGCCACCAGGGCCGGGTCATCAAACCACGCGCTGCGAAAGATCGTGTTTGTCGGCACCCGGTCCACGATGAGAATATCGTTCACCGTCACGGCGGATTTGTTCCCGCCGATCAGCTGAAAGACCGCCACCCCGCCGGGCGGCACGGACGGGGTCGCTTTCTTCGACGTCGGGAGGTCCAACGTGTCATCCAGCCCGACCCGCACCGTGAGTTCGTCGCACGCCGGAGTCGTCGTCTGTTCCGAGAGGACGCAGGCACGGTGGGTGTAATCCGTGGGTGCGAGCGCCGCTTTGATCCGCACCGAGAAGGAGCCGTTGAAACCCCGCCCCGGTTCCAACGCGCCCACCGCCCAGACGATGGCCGGGAAGGAAACCGCGCCGCCCGGCGGCGTATAATTCGCCACAAACGCGCCGCCCGCCGAGATGCCGAAGAAGTCGTCCGCCGGCACGCCCGGCGTCCCTTGATTGTCAATGACCCCGAGCAGCCCGGACACGTCGTCATAGAGCACAGTGCGATACATCGTCTCGTCGTTGATGACGGCGGACCTGTTAAACGCCGAAACGTCAAAGGTGTTGATCAGGCCGGGGAGCGTGCGCCGCACGCCGTTAATTTTGCAGAGGTTCGCGTCCAGGCCGGCAGACGGCTTCGGCTCGCTGCGCACGGCGGTGACGACGACGCCCGATACGGACGGAGCGGCGTTGGCGGCGGCGGCGAAAGCATAGTTGGTGAGAACGGTTCCACTCAACGTGCCGTCCCGCGTCGTCACCGTGAAATTGAGCAAATCCGTGACGCCCTCCTCCACGTTCCCCAGCCGCCAATAAACGCTGTTCGTCGGAATGAGCACTCCGTCCACCAGGAGCGGGGCGGGACCCGCGTGGAACTGGCCGCCCTTGGTCGCGGAAACAAACTTCACGTTGTCACTCTGCAAAGGATACGGCGTGGGGCTGAGTTCCGGCGGATAGATCAGCGATGCGTTCGCACCGTGCGGCAGCGTGTCCCAGACCACGAGACCTTGCGCGCGGATATAACTCACCGAGTAGCGCACGAGATAGACGAGGTTCTCGCCCGCCCGCACCTCGACCGGCCCTTGCTTGTCGAGCAGCACCTTCGACACCGGCGTCCACGTCACGCGCAGATGGTCCACCGTCGGAGCCACCGCCGTCGTCTTGTTGAAGAGCACCTGCACGCGTAGGCCGGGAACCGTGACCGGATCCAGGCCGGAGAGATTGATCGGCACGTTCACCGGCTGCGCGGCGATCAGTTCCGTGAGTCCGTCCTGACTGAGCACGCGCGCCCGCACGTCGTTCAGCGCGCCGTAGGTGCCGGCGAGGGTCAACTGCCCCCACGCGGCAAAACTCGACGGCACGATCTCCACGGTCACGAAGTTGCCGCTGGTATTCGGCGGCGTCAGCGAGACCGCGCCCACCGGCGCAATCCGCACCTGGCTGGCGGAGAAAAGCCCGAGGCTGTCACCGTAGTCATCGAAGAAAGAGCCGTCGTTGTTGCTGACCAACGGCGCGGCCAGCAACGCGACGTTGAGTGCGACGCTGCTCAGCAGCAACAGCAACAGGCCCCGGGCCGGAGCGGCCCGGAACATCCCGACGCCCGCGCAAGTTTTCGGCAAATGGATCGTAGAGCTTCGTGTCTTCATGATGATTTGGAATGGAGGTTTTCCGTCGGACCGGACCGAGTGTTTGCGAAATGGTTTGCGCCGTGCGCGACAGAACGAGGGTTGAGCGCCGGTTGGAAAAGGTCCTGGCGGAGTGCGCCCGTCCTCGGGCGCGGCAACGGGCTGACTTCAAGCGCGCCAGAAAAATCAACACGCACCGGCTTTGGCGCGGCGCGGCGCCCGCGCCAAGGCCGCCGGCCGGGGTGTGCAAACGCGCAAGGATGGGGAGGCTGAAAGTTCATTCCGCTTGGCAAAGAAATTTTATCCCGAACTGTTTGCCGACACTGGCCCGCAAAAACTTGGAACGCCTGGGGAGTTCGAAGCAGGTTGTTACCAACCTTGTTTTGGGTGTGGCGTGTTGATGGCAGAACGGGGCGCGACGGTCAATCCAATTGCCGGAATCTCCTGGGCGTGGGGTGCATCTTGAAAGTGTTCTGAACGCCTGGCTCCTTCGCCTCCCTCCGAGAGCGGAGAACGGCCCATTCCTCACGCTGGTAAAGAACACCTGGTTTTTTCCAGGGCTGACGCATCTAAAAGAGGCCGTGGAAGAAGGCTGTTCTTTTCCCCTGATCTCGTTCCGGCGGAGAGGAACGAAGTCAGAGGAAGGTTGGTCAGGGGAAGGAAGACCGCTTGACTGGGCCGACGAATTTAGCTGCGTCGGCCCTGCGGGGTGGTGATGCGCGCTGAAGTGTGCGCCGCGCCTTTGCTGTTTCGGCTTTTCAGTCTTCCAACTTTTACTTCCACAACAGCAGCTTGCACCCCACCAGCACCAGGAAGCCTCCGAACATCCGCTTCAGGTTCTCCGACGAGATGCCGGTGGTGAGCTGCGCGCCGAGGTCGGAGACACTGGCGGGAGCGGCGGTGCCGAGGGCGAGGGCGACGCGGGCGGGGGCGGCGACCTTGTCGGTGAGGTTGCGGAAGGTCGTCTCGTGGCGGAGCTGGTAGGGGTCGGTCTCCTTGCCGGAGTTAGGCGCGAGCACGTAGCGGCGCGTGACTTCGAGGCGGCCGTCGAGGACGGTGCGGTAGACGACTTCGGTGGGGGTGTGCGAGACGAGCTGGTAGCCGGTATTGCGGTCAAGGCCGGGGAACTCGGTGAACGCGAGCATGGGGTCGGCGTGGAGCTCGTTGAAGAGGAAGGGCTCGGGGCGGCCGAGCACGGCGGCGTATTTTTTCAGCGCGACTTCGCGGATGGCACCGCCGAAGTCGGTGAAGCGCACTTTTACAAAATCGTTTTCCAGCTCGGTGACCGTCGCGCGGGCGGAGTCGGCAATGGCGGCGGAAAAAGCAGCGGTGCTGGTGCTCGCGGCAGAGGCGGAGGCGGACGTGGGAGCATCGGCGGCGAGTGTGGCGGAGGGCTGGCCTGGCGTGCCGGAAGCAGCGACTGCGGCGGATTTCACGGGCGCGGGGGGCGCCGGGGAAAACTTGTTGCCGAGCCAGAGGGTGGCGAAGGCCGCGGCGAGCAGCGTGATGCCGATGGTGAGATTCTTTTTGTCCATGAAGGGAGAGTGGGAGGGAAAGTGAAAGTGGCGGTGAAAGGGAAGCGGTCAGGCCGTGACGCGGGTGCACTGCGGAGCAGGCGGGCCGTTCCGCCGAAGCCGGGGCGAAGGAGGGACGGGATCAAAGCCGCCGGGGTGGAGAGGAGAGCATTTCACGAGCCGGCGGGCGGTGAGCCAGGCGCCCGAGAGCGCGCCGTGCGTGCGCACGGCCTCGGCGGCGTAGTGCGAGCACGTCGGCGCGAAACGGCAGCCGCACGCCGGCCCGCCGAGTGCGTGCAGCGCGGGCGAGGCGGTGTGCCGGTAGAGCCAGAGCAGGCCGAGCAGCGCGCGCGCGGGGAGGCGCACGAGGAAATTTTCCCGGGGGTCAGACATGGCGCGGCACGGAAAGCCGGGCGCAGGCTTCCGCAAATTTTTTCTCCAGCGCGGAAAATTCCCAGCGGTTCACCGCATTACGGGCGACGAGCGTCATGTCGCCACCGGCCGGCACGAGCGCCTGATGGGCGCGGAAGACCTCGCGCAGGCGGCGCTTGGCGCGCGCGCGCAGGACGGCGTGGCCCACTTGGGCGGTGGAGGCGACCACGCCGACGCGGGCGGGACGCGGGGGAGCATCGGCGGCAGGCGCGAGCCACCAGAGCACGAAAGCGCCACAGTCGGTGCGACGCCCACGCTCGCGGACGGCACGAAAGTCGCCCTGGCGCCGCAAGTGCTGCTCGGGGCGGAAGCGCATGGAGGCCGCGGCGCGCGGAGGCGGCCGGCTCAGACGACGGTGAGCCGCTTGCGGCCCTTGAGGCGGCGGGCGCGGATGACCTTGCGGCCGCCGGGGGTGGCCATGCGGGCGCGGTAGCCAATCTTACGGGCGCGTTTCTTACGGTGCGGGCGGAATGTCGGTTGCATGACTTTTTAGGAAAAAGAGGTTCATGGGTGCCCGTCGTCCCGGGGGGTGTCAAGGGCGGGTTTGGCGGGACGGGAAACTGCTGCGTCACTTGACCCGGGGGTCGTGCGTCCTATTCACTCCGCGACTCTCACCCGAATCACTGCCGCCCTCATGCTTTCCCGCCTGTTCTGCTCTGCCGTTGTCTTGGTTTCCCTCCTTGTGGCCGGGGGTGTGGCGCGCGCGGTTGATTCGAACTCGCCGTTTCTCGCGCCCGCGCCGGCTGGCACCGCCGTGGCGGCGACCGAGGGCGCGCCGCTGG
>JANOAY010001055.1:0-4005 GCA_031411375.1 Pedosphaera sp.
GCCGAACATTCTGGAGCCGGACAAGAAGGGGCAGTTGAGTTTCACGGGTTTGATTTTTTCGCCGGATGGCAAACGGCTCTTTCTCGCGAATGTGAACGGGGACGTGAAGGTGTTTGACGTGGGCGCGGATGGGAAGGTGACGGGCGCGTTCTCAATCCCGCTGCCGCGCGCGACCGCGCCACGGCGCACGAATGAGATTCCCGCCGGGCTGGCGCTCTCTCGCGATGGCCAGCGGCTTTATGTGGCGTTCAATCTTTCCAACCGGCTGGGCGAGTTCGATGCGGCGAACGGGAAGCTGTTGCGCCAGTGGGATGTGGGCGTCGCGCCTTATGATGTCGTCCTCGTGGGCAGCAAAGCCTACGTGAGCAACTGGGGCGGACGCCGTCCCGGTGCCGGTGATCTCACGGGGCCGGCGGGGCGCGGGACGACGGTGCGGGTTGATCCGGTGCGCTTCATTGCGAACGAAGGTTCGGTGAGTGTCATTGATTTGCACGCTCCGCATTCCGCAGAAGGTCAGGGGCAGTCCTCGTCGATTCGGAAGTTCATGCCCAAGGATGCGACGAAGGAAATTCTCACCGGCCTGCACGCTTCCGCGCTGGTCGCCCATCCCAGCGGACGCTGGGTGATTTGCGCGAACGCGGCGAGCGACAACCTCAGCGTCATTGACACACGCACGGACACCGTCGTGGAAACGATTTGGACGAAGCAAAGTCCGACGGACCTGTTCGGCGCGTCGCCGAACGCGCTCGTGTTCGACAAGAAAGGGAAGCGGCTCTATGTCGCGAACGGAACGCAGAACGCCGTCGCGGTCATCGGCTTTGATCCGGGCGAATCGAAACTGCTTGGGCTGATTCCGGTCGGCTGGTTTCCGGGCGCGCTCGCGTTTGATGCGCGGCGCGATCAGCTTTGCGTGGCGAACATCAAAGGTCTCACACCCGAAAAGCGCGCGGTGAAAAACACCACCGGGCAGGGCTTCAATTCGCATCAGTATTACGGCTCGCTCTCACTCGTGCCGGTGCCGGGCAAACGCGCGTTGGAAAGACTTTCCGCCGTGGTCTGGAAAAATTACCGCCGCGAGAGACTGGAGGAAGCAAAGCTGCCGCCACGTCCCGACCAGCCGCCGCGCCCGGTGCCGGAACGCATCGGCGAACCGAGCGTGTTCAAGCACGTCGTGTACATCATTAAGGAGAACCGCACTTACGATCAGGTGCTAGGCGATGACCCCCGTGGCAATGGCGATCCCTCGCTCTGCATTTTCGGCGAACGCATCACGCCGAATCAGCACAAGATGGTGCGCGACTTTGTGCTGCTCGATAACGCCTACTGCAACGGCATCCTGAGCGCGGACGGTCATCAGTGGTCCACGACTGGATTCGCCACGGATTACATGGAGAAATCCTTCGCCGGTTTTCCGCGCAGCTATCCCGACGGCATGGGCGAGGATGACGCGGACGCGCTCGCGTATTCGCCCGCCGGTTTCATCTGGGACAGCGCGCTCAAGCACGGCAAGACGCTGCGCAATTACGGCGAGTTCGCCGAGCCGAAGGTGGCTTGGCGCAACGGCAAGCGCGGCACACCGGATTTTCTCTCCTGCTACCGCACCTGGACCGGCGAGAGCAATCTGGTGAACTTCGTCAGCGCGCCGATGATTGAATCCATTCGCCCGTATCAGCCGACGAACTACGTGGGCTGGGAGATGAATGTGCCGGACCAGTATCGTGCGGACGTCATCATCCGCGAACTGCGTGACTACGAGGCGCGCGGGGAATTTCCGAACCTCACGATCATCTGCCTGCCCAACGATCACACCAGCGGCACGAGCAAAGGCGCGCCCACGCCGGACGCGTGCGTGGCGGACAATGACCTCGCGTTTGGCCGCATCGTCGAGGCGATTAGCAAAAGTAAATTCTGGAAGGAGACGGTCATCTTCGCCATCGAGGACGATCCGCAGGACGGCTGGGATCACGTCAGCGGCTACCGCACCACGGCGTATTGCATCAGCCCGTACACGAAGCGCGGTGCGGTGGTGAAGACGCAATACAACACCACCAGCCTGCTCCGCACGATGGAGCAAATCCTCGGTCTGCCGCCGATGAACCAGTTCGATGCCACCGCGACGCCGATGTTCGACTGCTTCACGAACACGCCGGACTTCACGCCCTTCACGGCGTTGAAGAACAACATCCCGCTCGACCAGATGAATCCTGAGTCGAAGAAAATTTCCGACCCGCTGCTACGCAAGAACGCCGTTGTCTCCGCGCGCCTGAACTTCCGCCAGGTGGACGCCGCGCCCGAGGACGTGCTCAACCGCATCCTCTGGCACGCCCTGAAAGGCAGCGCCGCGCCGTATCCGGTCTGGGCCGTGCGCGCGGTGGAAGATGATGACGATGATGATTAAACGTCCGTCATCGCGGACTGAGCAAAGTCCGGTGCGAGTGATTTGACTATCGAGCCTTGGCGCTTTGCCCTGCGCTCGACACCAATTCAATTCTGGTGGTTTTCACATCCAGGAGCGGTCCCAGTTCATAGACGTTCGTGTAGCCGTAGCCAAAGAGCGTGCTGAAGGTCGAAAGGTTCAGCGAGGCGCTCGGCGATTTCGAGGCGAAGGCGCGGGGAGAGTTCATGAAGTTGTTGTTGCAATAGATCAGGATGCGCTGCGCCTTGTTCGGAAAAGTCTTGGCCAGGCTTTCCACGGTGATGTCCGAGAAGTTCAGGTTGATCGCTCCCTTGACGTGCAACAGATCAAACATCGCCCGGCTGCGAGCATCGAGAATCACCGTGTCGAGTTCCTGGCTGAACCGGATGAACTCCGCCTCCATGACCCGGCGGCCCTCCCGATGTTTCGCGGCTTCCCGCGAAACCGCCAGGAAGCCATGCATGTCGATGTTGGGATTGACGACGGCGGATTGCGCGAACGCACCGAAACCCATCGCGAGGAGCAGCATGACAATGCGATAGCAAATCTTCATGCTCCGTTGGACGGGACTGGCGTTTGATTGCTCCGGGAAAAGCCACAACGCCGTCGCCACCGGAGAATCCTGTCGTGAAAAAGCACGCCCGTGGTTAAGCTGCCGGCCATGACTCCCCGCATTTTTTTCTGGCTCATGGCGTGCGCCTGCGGACTGGCCGCCCACTCCACGCGCGCCGAACTGTTCGTCAGCAGCTTCAGCGGTAACCGCGTCTATCGCTACAGTGAGACAAATGGCGCGGCCATCGGCACCGGCGTATTCGTGGCGACGGCGAGCGGCGGATTGGATCTGCCACACGGACTGGCCTTCGGGCCGGACGGCCATCTTTACGTGGCCAGCGCGGGCAATGACGCGGTGCTGCGCTACCACGGCAGCACGGGCGCGTTTCTCGATGCGTTCATTCCGTCCACCAACGGCGTGCTCGATTACCCGGTGTGGCTGGAGTTCCGCCCGGATGGATTTCTCTACGTGAGCAGCCAGTTGAACAATTCGGTGCTGCGCTTTCATGCGACGAACGGCGCGTTTGCCGGCACGTTCGTCACCAATGGCAGTGGCGGTTTGAACGGGCCGTCCGGCATGACGTGGGGCGCGGATGGACATCTCTACGTCGTCGGACGTTTCGGCAGCCAGCTTCTCAAATACGATGGGACGAACGGCGCGTTCCTCCAGGCCATCGCCACGGGCGCGCCGCTGGCGCAACCGTTCGGCGTAAAGGTCGGGCCGGACGGACATCTCTACGTGGTGAACGGGAACAGCAATGCGGTGGTGCGTTATCACGGCACGACGGGCGCGTTCCTCGGAAACTTTGTTCCCGCAGGCAGCGGCACGCTGGGGCTGCCCATTGACCTGAGCTTTGGTCCGAACGGCGATTTGTTCGTCGCCAGTTTCAACAACAGCAAGGTGGCGCGCTACAACGGCGGCAGCGGTGCGTTCGTCGCGGACTTTGTCGGGAGCGGCAGCGCGGGACTGGCCGGACCGAACTTCATGGCGTTCCGTGCCGCACGCACGACCAGCACAAACATCCCCGGCATCGGGC
>JANOAY010001056.1:0-1575 GCA_031411375.1 Pedosphaera sp.
ATGGAACTGGTGCGTGGCATCCGCATCACGGACTACTGCGATCAAAACAATTTGCCCACGCAGGAACGGCTCGACCTGTTCATCCAAGTTTGCCACGCCATCCAGCACGCGCATCAGAAGGGCATCATCCATCGCGACATCAAGCCCTCAAACATCCTCGTCACGATGCATGACGGCGTGGCGGTGCCGAAGGTGATTGATTTCGGGATCGCCAAGGCCATCGAGCAGCGGCTCACGGACAAGACGCTGTTCACCGCGTATGAGCAGCTCATTGGAACGCCGGCCTACATGAGCCCGGAGCAGGCCGAGATGAGCGGCCTGGACGTGGACACGCGCAGCGACATCTACAGCCTCGGGGTTCTGCTTTATGAACTGCTCACGGGCCGGACGCCGTTCGACAGCAAGGAGCTGATGAAATCCGGCATGGATGAACTGCGGCGGACATTGCGGGAGCGCGAACCGGCGCGGCCTTCGCAACGGTTGAACACGCTGCAAGGTGACGAGCTCACGGCCACGGCGATACACCGGCATGTCGAGCCGCCGAAGTTGATCTCGCAGATGCGTGGCGATCTCGACTGGATCGTGATGAAGGCGCTGGAGAAAGACCGCACGCGCCGCTATGAGACGGCGAACGGGCTTGCAGTGGACATCCAGCGCCACCTCAACAACGAACCCGTGGTGGCCCGCCCGCCGAGCCGGATTTACCGGCTGCAAAAACTGGTTCGCCGGAACCGGGGAGTTTTCGCGGCGGCGGGTGCGGTGGCGCTGGCGTTGCTTGCCGGGCTGGTGGTTTCGACGTGGTTGTTTTTGGAGGAGCGCACGGCGCGGCACCGTGCCGTGGCGGCGGAACAGGAGCAGGCGCGCCTGCGCACGGAGGCCGAGCGCGCCACGGCATTGGAGGCGGAGCTGCGCCGGCAGGCCGAGGCACGCGAGAAGATCACGCAGGCCGCCGTGATGATGGACGCGCGCCGGCTGGACGAGGTGGACCGCCTGCTCTCGGAAATTCCACGGACGCAGACGCCGCCGGGGGGCGCGGTGTTGTTTCGCGCGGCGGGCGAGTGGAATTCCCTGCGCGGTGACTGGCGCGCGGCGGGCGACCGGTTCAATATGTTGCTGCGCATCGGCAAGGTTGAAACGTGGGAGGACGCGACGCTAGATGGGACGCGCACGGCGGTGGCGCTGGTCGAGGCGAACGATGAGGATGGATTCGAGCGCTACCGGCGCGATGCCCTGTCCCGGTTCGCGGGCACGACCGATCCGATTGCCGCCGAGCGCACCGAGAAGAACTGCCTTTTGCGAGCTTGCGATGCGGATTTGCTCGAACAACTGGCACCGTTGGCGGAGGTCGCCAGAAAATCACTGTCCACCACCAACCTGGTGACGGCGGCGGAACCCTGGAACATCCCCTGGCGCTGTGTTTCGCTGGCGTTGTTTGAGTATCGCCGGGGAAATTTTTCCGAGGCCGCTGTCTGGTCGCGGCGGTGTCTGGGTTACGGGTCGGACAATCCGGCGCGCTCCGCGTTCCGCCAGCTCGCTGAAAACAAGTCTCCATTCATTGTCGGCCAGCTCGGTGTC
>JANOAY010001057.1:0-2342 GCA_031411375.1 Pedosphaera sp.
CCGGCACGGGCGACGCCTCCCACAGCTCGCGTTGCGGAAAGGTGAGCGGCTGGAGGCGGATTTGTCCGCTTTCCAGACGTTGCTTCAATAGCGCGCGTTTATCGCTGGACATGATTTTGGTCGAACTCGCTCGCGACTCCCTGCGAATCGGGAGCTTCATCCGCAGTTGTCTCGTCACCTAGCAGCCGGTCAATATCCTCGTCAGACAGCGCATCCAGATCGACGTCATAGGCCTTTGCGACCTGAACTGGAGCGGCGGTCGGAACACTCGCCGCAACAGCGGCCTTGCCTCCCATTTGGCTGGCGATGAGCGACGCGATCTGGCCGATGGTGCGCGCACGCATCAGACTGGCTGGCGGCAAAGCCACGCCGATGGAAGCTTCGAGCGCATTTTCGATTTCGACGCCCATCAGCGAATCCAATCCGAGATCAGTCAGCGGCTGGTCGTCGCGCAGACTGTCGGGTTTGACGCGCAAGACGGAGCCGACGACATCGCGCACCGCTGCGGCGATGATTGGTTCGCGGTCTTCCTGTGCGGCCGACTCGATTTTGAGCCGCCAGTCGCTCGTCGCGCCGCCGCCTTCTTGACTTTCGACGGATGCGAGGATGCGCTCGAGCAGCGGACTCTCCTGCATGCTGCGGAAAAATTGCCGCCACTTCGCCCAGTCCACGCGGATCGCCGCGACCTGCGTGTTGCCGGCGACGAGGGACGATTCGAGAATTGACAGCACCTCACCCGGCGAGAGCGCCGTCGTACCTTGCCGCGCGAGGAATTCGGCGACGCGTTCATTGCGCGCGACGTAACCTTCACCGCCGAGCACGCCCCAGTCCATGGTCAGTGCGGGCAGGCCGAGCGCGCGACGGTGATGGGCGAGCGAGTCGAGGAAGACATTGGCCGCGCTGTAATTCCCCTGCGCCGGATTCCCAATGATGCCGGACATGGACGAGAACATCACGAAGCAATCGAGCGGGATATCCTGTGTGCCCTTGTGCAGCAGCCATGCGCCATACGCCTTGGGCGCCATCACGGTCCGCAGACGCTCGCGGTTGAGCGCGGCAAGCGGCGCGTCGTCAATGACCATCGCGAGGTGAAAGACGCCGCGAAGCGGTTGATCGCCCGCGCGGATTTCCGTGAGCAGTCGGGAAATATCTTCGGCTGAACCGGCGTCGGCACGCACCACCTTTGCGTCCACGCCGCGGTCGCGCAGGCTTTGGACGAAGGCTTCCGCCGCGGGTGTCGCCGCGCCACTGCGACTGCTGAGCACGAGGTGCCGCGCGCCGCATTTCACCAGCCACTCGGCGAGCACTTTCCCAAAGCCGCCGAACGCGCCGGTGATCAGGTAACAACCGTCGGGCTTGATGGCGAACGGTGGTGCGAGCGGTTCGCCGCGTCGCGGCACAAACGCCTCCGGGAATGCCACGATGACTTTTCCGATATGCTTGCCACTCGCCATGAGCCGGAACGCCGCGTCCACGCGGCTGGCGGGGAAGGAACGGAAGGGCAGCGGCGTGAGCGCGCCTTTCTCGACCAATTCGGCAAGCTCGCCGAGCATCTCCCGCGTCAGCGTTTCATCGCCGCTGAAGACGGCGTCCATCGCGACGACGTGGAACGACGCATTGCGCCGGAGCGACCAGAGCGGGATGCGCGAGTTCTGGTAGATGTCGCGTTTGCCGATCTCGATGAAGCGACCGGACTCCGCGAGGCACGAGAGCCCCATCGGAATCGCCTCGGCGGCGAGCGCGTTGAGAACGACGTCCACGCCGCGCCGACCGGTGAGTTCCATGACGGCTTCGGCGAAGTCGCCGCGCCGCGAGTCAATAACATGCTTCACGCCGAGCGTCTTGAGCAACGCGCGTTTGGTGGCGCTGCCCGCCGAGGCGATGACTTCGGCGCCGAGGTGATGTGCGATCTGGATCGCCGCCATGCCGACGCCGCCCGCGCCCGCGTGAACGAGAATGGTTTCGCCCGCGCGCAACCGCGCCACGACTTTCAGCGCGTGCCAGGAAGTCATGAAAACCACCGGCAGCGTTGCCGCTTCCTCGAATGACAGTTTGCCCGGAATGCGGCAGACATCACCGCCGCGCGCCAGCGTCTGCGTTGCCAGCCCGAACACCGCGAGGCCAAACACGCGATCGCCCGGCGCGACGTGCTTCACGCCAACACCGACGGCCTTGACGACACCGCCAACCTCGTCTCCGAAAATGCGCGCGTCCGGCGCTTCGCCGGGATAAAGCGCGAGCGCCTTGAGCACGTCGCGGAAGTTCATGCCCGCGGCTTTGACATCAATCAACACTTCACCCGGTCCGCAGGGCGGCAGCGCGAACGGTGCAAAGCGCAGCGT
>JANOAY010001058.1:0-5061 GCA_031411375.1 Pedosphaera sp.
CGCCGAATCTCACGCCGCTCAACAGCGTGGACCTGAACAACGTGCTGCTCGCCGCGCAACCGCTCGACGCGTGGTCGCGCGCGCTCTGGATGCCGGCGGCGCAACGCCTCGGCGCTCAGCCCTTCGGCCAGTTCGTCTCCGACAATTCCTGGCCCGACGAATACCGCGTGCGCGCCGTCGAGGTGCTCACAGAAATGTTCGGCGGCGTGCCGCCGTTGCGCGCGCGCGCCGCAGTACAATCCGGCTCCGAACTCGTGCGCGCCCGGCTGGCGTGGTCCGTGGGCCGTGCGCCGGGCGAGAACGCCGCCGACTTGCTGCTCACGCTGGCGAATGATCGCAGTGACGCCGTGCGCCGTTGCGCGCTCGACGCCATCGCGGATCAAATCACCCTGTTCAACGGCGCGGACCTTGTGCGCGCGGCGCAGTCGAGTCTGGCGCACGCCAATAAGTATGTGCGCCTCGCCGCCGTGCGTGTCGCGAGTCGTATGCCCGGCGAGTCCTGGCTCCAGCTCACCACCGTGCTTCCCAAGAATTCTCCCGCCGTGGCCGGAGCCGCCATCGCGCAGGTCTGGCGCACGCCGGATCGCCTGACGCATCCCGAGATTGTCCCGCCGCTCACGAACCTTCTCGCGCAAACGACTGACTTGAACGTGCGCCTGGATGTCGTGCGCCTGCTGATTCTCGCGCTCGGCGACTGGCACTTGAACAATCCTTCGGTGGAAGTGTTCACCGCCTACGAGCCGGCGACGGAGTTGAAGGAATTTGATCTCCCGGCCTTGCGCCGGCTGGCGCGCGGAATCTTCCCGTCCGGCAATGCCGCGCTCGACACCGAGACGGCCCGGCTGCTGGCCATGCTGGAGGACGATGAGAAGCGCACCGCCGGACTGTTCGTAAATCTGATCACCGACCGCACGGACGCGAGTTCCGATTTTCATTACCTCACCTGTCTCGCGCGCGTGCGCGCCGTGGTACCGGAGAATGCAACGCGCGTCGCCGCCGCGATTCTTGCACTGAACCGCAAGCTCGGCGGCCAGGAGGCGCGCGTGAAACAGAACTGGAACCTGCGCCTTGCGGAAGTGACGCAGCAGCTTCTCCGGCGCGATCCGGCGCTCGCCGATGCTTTTCTCCGCAACCCGCAACTCATCACGCCGGGGCAGGTGTTTCTCGCGACCGCCTTTGAAGGCGACAAACATCTCGCGGTTGCGCGCGCCTTCCTCAATGCCGTGCGCGCGAACACCGCCTTCCCGTGGTCCAGCGAACTGGTCGCTCTGCTCAACGTACTGCCGACCGAAGACATCGCGCCACTCTACCGCCGGCAGTGGAACAACGTGGCCTTGCGCGATGAAATGCTGCCGCGCCTCGCCGAGCAGCCGCTCGCGGGCGACCGTCCGAAATTCCTCTCCGGCCTCAGTTCGCTCCAGCCGTCCGTCGCGCGCGCGAGCCTCGGCGCGTTGTTGAAACTGCCGCCTGATCCCACGGGCACGAATCTCGTCGCGCCACTGAAGCTCTTGCACAAGTCTCTCGGTGAACCCGCCGAACAACCGTTGCGCACGCAGCTCGTCACGCTCCTCGGCAACAGCCTGAAGCACGAATTCCAAATCATCGAGCCGCTCAACGCCGATACCGTGACGCTGCGCAAGACGTACCAGCCCGTGTTCGATTATGTGGGCGGCAAATATCCCGGCCTGCTCCGCGCGATGAACGCCGAGGACAACGACGACCCGGTGAAATGGACGGCGACGTGGAAGCAAATCGCCTGGGCGCGTGGTGATGCCAGGCGCGGCGCGGATATTTATGCGGCCCGCGCTTGCGCGTCCTGTCACGGCGTCGCCGGAGCCATCGGTCCCGATCTCGCGGGCGCGGGCCTGCGCATGTCGCCCGAGGATTTGATGAACGCCATCGTGTTTCCCAGCCGCGACATCGCGCCGCCCTATCGCACCACGACCTTCCGCCTGCGCAATGGCGAGACCTACACCGGCATCGTGGCGTTTGAATCGGCGGACGGCTGGATCGTGCAGACCGGCGCCGGCACCACCGCGCGCATCGACAGCGCGAACGTGGTTTCGCGCACGCCGAGTACCGTGTCGGTGATGCCGAGCGGACTGCTCAGCGGTTTGAACGCGCAGGGCTTGGCGGACTTGCAGGCGTATCTGCGAGCGATGGGGCGTTAGTGGCGCAGGCGTCCCGCCTGCGATAGTCCGGTGGCCGTCCCGGCTGCCGGATCAACACCAGCCGGGACGGCTGCCCCACTAACCTCAATGCGTCATCGCATACACGATGGCGTTGATGCCCATCGGGAACGCCTTCGGCTCGGAGAAGATGCGGAAGTAATCGGGATCGGCCTCCCGTTCCCAGCCGTCGCCGAGATCGGTGTTGTGGCAGATGAGCATGATGAGGCGGCCCTTGTCATCGGAGATGCCGCGGTAGTGCGGTTCGTGGTCGCCGCCGTTCCGGAATTCTTTCAACTCGTGCGTCGTGCCTCGGCTTTGGTAGTAGCGCATCCACGGCAGGCCCGGCACCTGCGGATGCTCCTTCAAATCAAACACGGTGTGAAAGATGGGATGGTCGAGCTTCAGATCCGCCACTTTCTGTTTTGGAAATTTGTCGGGTGGAAACAGGCGCTCCAGTTCGTCGGCGAAATTCTTCCACTCCCGGTCGCCCCAGAAATCGTCCACCATGAGGAAGCCGCCGTTGAGCAGATATTTTCGCAGCAGCGGAATTTCCTCGTCGGTCAGGAAGCCGCGCCCCGGCTCGATCAGGTAGAGAAAAGGATGATTGAAAAGATTCGTGTCGGTGAGCTTCACAGTGCGGCTGTCGGAATCAACCTTGATGGCGGTGATCTGTTGCAGCCGGTAGGAGAGATCGAGATCGCAGGCCGGGAAATCAATGAGCCAGCGCATGTCGGCATCGGCCGTGCCCCGGCTGTACAAATCGTAGCGCGCGACGTACTGGAGGCGGGTGAACTGAAACACATCGTTGGTGAACTCCGGGTCCACCGGCCATGTCGGCGTGGCGTTGTCATCGAACGCGCGGCCGGATTTGATTTCCACGCCGCTGAACCGGCGCAAGTCATCTTCATCCGCCGCGCGCAGCCACGCGGCTCCGAGAAGGCCGAGGGTCAGGATGAGGTAGCGGCTCCAGTTCATTTGCTCGGCGGGACTGTGCGCGCCCGGTGCGGGCGGCGCAACCCCGGGATTGTCAAAACGTCCCTGAAGCACCAGAAAGTTTCAGAAGTATTGGCGCGGGTAGGGCGTCGCTGAGGACAGCGACGCCCTACCAGCATCAGAACTTCACCGCTTCAAAAACTCCACCTTCGCCGTCAGCTCCGGTGTGAGGAACTTGTCCGGGTCGCGGATTTGCACCTTGAGTTGGAGCGTGCCTTTCTGGCGGCTGGCCTCCGGGGCCATCTCGGCAACGTAGCCGCGATAGGTTTTGTCGGGATACGCCTCGGGGCTGACGCGGCATTCCTGGTTGAGCGAAACTTTCGCCACGTCGGCTTCGTTCAAATCGATCTCGACCTGCAAATCTTTCGGGTCGGCCACGGCGAGGAAGGCGGTGCTCGGCCCGCGCCCGCCGCCGAAACTCTGCGGCGTCACCAGTTCGCCCTGATCCACCAGCTTCTCCAAGACCACGCCGCTGATCGGCGAGCGGATGACCGTCCAGTCGAGATAGGTGCGCGCGAGTTGCACGCCCGCTTCGGCCTGCGCGAGCGAGGCTTTGGCGGCGGCCACACGCAGGCGGGTTTCGTCTTCGATTTGTTTGGTCTCGATGTTCAGCGCGATCAGTTCGGCGACGCGGCGGTAATCAATCTCGGCTTTTTCCACGGCGACTTTCGCGTTCGCAATCTGCGCCTCGCTTTCGAGGACGCGCGCCTTTTGCTCGGCGTCGTCGAGCAGCACCACGACCTGGCCGTTCGTCACGGCGTCGCCTTTCTTCACGCCGATCCATTTCACCACGCCGAGAAAGCGCGGCGAAATCTCGATGCGCTCGCGGTTCACGATGTAGCCGCTCACGGTCAGGGCCGAGTCGGAAGGCGAGCCGGACATGGCGACGTTGGTGGCGGTGTTGGTGGCGGCGGTCTTGGTGGCAGAATTCTTGTCCGGCGAGTTGCTCGTGACGCGCTGAGCTTTTCCGCGCCCGAAAGCGAACCAGAGCGCCGCCGTCGTGGTGAGGATGACCACCGCGAAAATAATCCACGGCGTGCTGCGGCGGCGCTGCTTGCTCTCGGAACGGATGCGAAGTTTTTCGAGTTGTTGTGAATCCACGACGGCGGCGAGTAGAGCAGCTTCCCCCGCCGGAGTCCACGCTTCAGCTTGTCCGGGGACGCCTGGGAGCGCCGGCCTCCAGCCGGCGCGTTTCTTACACGAGCACGCCTTCGCGCCGGCAAGGCGCCCGGCGCTCCCAGGCTCCGGCCATGAACGGCGTCAAGATGCACTGCGGGTGCGCGGCGATCCGGAACCAGCCAAAGCTTGAACTCCAGCCCGGACGCGCTCCATCCGCACCGCCACGGCAGCATCCGCCACGCACCACGGCAGCACGACGACGGGCCGCTTGGAAAATAATTCCCGCGCCAACGCCGGATTCGTGCGGCTCGCGGGCGTGGCGCGCAGAGGTGACATCAACACAATTTTCGCGCCCGCCGCCGCCCGCGGCGGCAACGCCTCCAGCGTCAGGCGCAAGTGATTCGCCACGCCGAGCTGATTGCGCCCCACGATGATGGCTTCCGCGCGCAAGGCCGTGATCCAGTCGCGTGTGCTGAAATTTTCGCCCAGCGGACTGAGCAGTCCGCCCGCGCCCTCCACGAGCACGATGTCGAACCGGCGCGCGATGGCGTGGATGTGCGCAATGACTTCGGCGAGTTGAACCCTGCGCTGTTCCTTGCGCGCCGCGAGCAAAGGCGTGAGCGGCGCGCGAAAATGCCACGGGTTGATCTCATCCAACGTGAGCGTGCCGCCCAGCGCGTGATGCAAGGCGCGCGCATCCTCGCGACCGCCGGAGCAGATCGGTTTCAACGCCGCCACACGCGCGCCTTGCGCGCGCAGATGCGCCGCGAGCCACGCG
>JANOAY010001059.1:0-3571 GCA_031411375.1 Pedosphaera sp.
CGCAAGGTCGTCTGCCCGACGGCGGCACGAACATTGTCAGCTTCCCGACCACGCCCACGCCGGATGCGGCGAACTATCTGCCGCTCGCGAACCTCGTCATCAACGAAGTGCTCACGCACACCGACGCGCCGCTGGAGGACGCGATTGAAATCCAGAACACCGGCTCGAACAGCGTCACGATTGGCGACTGGTGGATCAGCAATTCACAGCGCGAGCTGCAAAAATTCCGCATCGCCTCCGGCACCACGCTCGCGGCGGACGCGTTCCAGGTCTTCTACGAAAACCAGTTCAACTCCGGCGGCACCGGCACTGGCACGAACTTCACGCTCAACGCGGCGCGCGGCGACAGCGTGTATCTCTCCGAGGCGGACGGCGCAGGGAACCTGACGGGCTATCGCGCCATCGTGTCGTTCGGCGCGGGCGAGAACGGCGTTTCGTTCGGACGTTTCGCGACCAGCACCGGCACGGACTTCACGGCGATGAGCGCGCGCACGTTTGGCTCGGACGCGCCCGCGACGCTCGCGCAGTTCCGCACCGGCGCGGGACTCACGAACTCTTATCCGAAAGTCGGCCCGGTCGTGATCAATGAAATCATGTATCACCCCGTGAGCGGCACGAACGCGACGGAACTCGCGAACGAGGAGTTCATCGAGCTGCGCAACATCACCGCGAGCGCCGTGCCGCTCTTCGATCCGGCGCGGCCCACGAACGGCTGGGCGCTGGGCGGCGGCGTTTCCTTCCTGCTCACGAACATCACGCTCAGTGCGACGAGTCATCTCGTCGTCGTGGCTTTCAATCCGGCGACGAATGCCGCCGCGCTCGCCGCCTTCCGCGCGAAGTACGGCACCAACGGTTTGATCGTCGGCCCGTGGTCGGGCCGCCTCGACAACGCCGGTGAAGCCGTCGAACTCTCGAAGCCCGACGCGCCGCAAGCGCCGCCGCATCCCGACGCCGGACTCGTGCCGATGATTCTCGTGGATCGTGTGGTCTATTCTCCGACGAATCCGTGGCCCACGGCGGCGGACGGCGGCGGCGCGTCGCTCCAGCGCCTCGCGTCCTCGTTCTACGGCAACGAGGTGACGAACTGGGCGGCCGCCGCACCCAATGCCGGCACGGCCTACGGCTCCGTCGTCACCACGCCTCCGACGATTTCCGTGCAGCCGCAAAATCAAACCGTGACGCAGGGCCAGACCGCGACTTTCTCCATCACGGCCGAAGGCACCGCGCCGTTGCTCTACCAATGGCAGCGCAGCGGCACGAACCTCCCCGGCGCGACTGGCGCGACGCTCACCATTCTCAACGCGCAAACTTCCGACGCCGGAACCTATCATGTCGTGATCAGCAACAGCGTGGGCTTCATCGTCAGCCAGGACGCGACGCTCACCGTGGGCGTGCCTGCGTCGGTCAGCGTGCCGCCGCAGAGCCAGCTTGCGGTCGCGGGCGCGACGGTGCAGTTCACGGTCACGACGGGCGGCACCGCGCCCTTCCATTTTCAGTGGCGCAAGGAGGGCGTGGATTTGAACGGACAGAACGGACCGTTGCTCACGCTGAACAACGTGCAGCCGGCGGGCGCGGGAAATTATTCTGTCCTGGTCACAAATAGTTTTGGTTCCGCCACCAGCGCCGTCGCTGTCCTCACCGTCATCGTGCCGCCGACGATCACCGACGACCCGACGAATCGCACGGTGCTGGAGAATGATCCGGTCACGTTCTTCGCCGCCGCGACCGGCACCGCGCCGCTCGCGTATCAATGGCGCAAGGACGGCATCAGCATCCCCGGCGCGAACAGCGCGAGCTTCTCCATCGCTGCCACACAAGTGTCCGACGAGGGCGCGTATTCGGTGGTCGTGACCAATCTCGGCGGCAGCGCGACCAGCCTGCCCGCCGTGCTCACGGTGAACACGAGCTTCGTGCTCTTCGCCCCGAGCGTGCGCGGGGATGGCGCGTTCGAGTTCCTGCTGCTGGGCCGCAGCAACCGCAATTACACCGTGGAATACACCACCGACTTCACCGGCTGGACCAACGTGACCAACGTGACGCTGCCCGGCCCGTCGGCCGTGGTGATTGATGCTGGCGCAACCAACCACACGTCACGCTTCTACCGCGCGCGGCTCAATCCGTGATGATGGTTTAGGTGGAGTGGACGCGCCTGGAGGGCAGCAACACGAGACTGGAAAGTCTCGCAACCTGCCGGCTGGAAAGCCGGCGTTACGACGTAGCGCCGATATTCGTGTCGGCAGGTGGCGAGGTTTTCCAACCTTGTCGTTCATTTCCCCAACGCCAGCTCCGCGCCGGAAAAAATCTTCGTCGCACCTTCGCGCGCGGGCTGCTACTGATGTGGCGATTCATCGCTTATGAAATGTGCCAAACTTCTCCGTCTCGTCAGCGTGCTCGCGCTGTCGCCGCTTTTGCTCTCCGCCCAGATCAGCATCACGGGCGTGGCCGACAAGACGACTTACAACAACACCGTGACGCTCACCGTCGGCACGCAGGCGGGCTTCGATTACAACGCCACGTTGAACTGGCAGCCCGTCGCGGTCGGCACGCCGGTCACGCTCACCAAGCCGGACTTCTACGAACTGCGCGTGGACGCCACGAACCAGGCCGGTGGCGCGGTCACGAGCCTCTATCGCCGCTTCATCGTGCTGTCTTCCGAGCGCGTGGGCACGGAGTGGGGTCTGCCGCCGCATGTTCCTTTTCCGGTGATTCAATCGTCGCCCAGTGAATTCATCGGTGCGCGTTTGCGCGTGCTGACGCCGGCGAACTTTCCCACGGGCTACGAAATCCCCGTCGTGGCCTGGGTGGTGGATGATGAGAACCACGCCGTGCGCGCCAACGGCGTGCTGGCAGCGGGCGGGCAAAACTCCATTCAACTCAAGCGCGGCGTCGGCTCGGGGTTTCTCGCGAGCAATCAGGCTCCCGGTGTTTTGAATTACACGCCGTCCGTCGGCGGCCTGGCCACGAACAAACCCATCACGCTCGAATCCGGCACCGTCTGGTCGAACGTCTCCGGCACGTTGAGCGGCGTGACGGCCTGGCCGGCGCAGGCGCGCATCCGCGTCACGGGCCATCTCGCGGTTCCCGCCGGAAGCTCGTTGACCATTGGCGCGGGCGCGGTGGTGCTGCTGAACGGCGGCGTGAACATCACGAACAACGGCGCGATCACCATCAACGGCACGGTGGATGAGCCGGTCATCTTCACGCCCAACTCGCGCGCGCAGCCGTGGGGCGGATTCTTCATGCGCACGGCGACCGGTTCATTGAACGGCACGGGCGTCATTTTCGTCGCGAGCGGCGCGGACCCGACGGGTGGCGCGGGTCATCGTCCCGAGCAATGCCTGTTCCTCGTGGACAGCACGCCGACGATTTCGCTGACGGACTCGGCGGCGATTTACCTCGCGGGACAAATGGGCCACGCCTACGCCGGCGGCACGTTCCGGTTCACGCGCTTCCTGCTGCAACGCGCGACCACGGGCGGCGAATATACGGGCGCGAACTGGACGGTGAACGACAGCGCCTTCATCGAGTTCCCCGACGACACGGTGAACTTCGTGGATGGCGACAACGACGG
>JANOAY010001060.1:0-3550 GCA_031411375.1 Pedosphaera sp.
ATCAAAGTAAGTGTTATCGTTATTATGGGCGGTCGTAATTTTGTGTCCGAAGCATGGTGGTAATGATTATTGGGTGGAATTGGATTTAACCTGTGTGTATTTGTGTGTTGCTGGGGACTGTTTTGTCCGCGCGCCGTCTTATCTGATTCCATCCGTCGCTACTGGCCCGGTTCAGCCGCGCGGGGCGGGCAGGTTGCGCATCGCCATCTTCTCGTGTTTCCGCAGCGTGGCTTCGAACTTCGGCACATACATCTGCGTCTCGGTGGGCAGGAACTGGTTGATGTCGTCGTAGGTTTTGCCCTGATGCTTCTTGAGCAGTCCGGCCACGCGGCCCTCGCCGCAGTTGTAAGCCGCCAGCGCCAGCCGCCAGTCTTTGAAACGTCCGTGCAGTTGGCGCAGGTAACGCGCCGCCGCGCGCGCGTTCTTCTCCGCGTTCAATCGATCATCGCGAAACAAACCGACCGACAAGTCCAGACTGCGCGCCGTCGCGGGCATGAGTTGAAAGAGGCCCGCCGCACCCGCCGGACTGCGCGCCCGCGCGTCGAAGGACGACTCGACTTCCGCGAGCCAGACGAGTTGCGGCGGCACTTTCTCTTCGAGGAAAATTTGTTTCAGCCGCGCGACTTGTTGGTTCGTCGTGGCGGGCGCCGGGCGTTCTTCGATCAACTTGGTCCACGCGCGGCGCTGCGTTTCCGGCGACGGCGAGGGCAGGGGACGTGCGGTGTTCGTGGATTGCTTCAGCGCCTCGCGTTGCAACCGCTCGGACATCTCGAAGTAATCCAGGTGCGTCTTCAACCACACCGCGTAGGGCTGCGTCTCCTCGAAGCTCGCGAGCAGCGGCTGAAGCTGCACCGCCGTCGTGCGCAACATGGCGAGGTCATACACTTGCGAGCCTTGCAGCCGCTTCTGCAAGTCGGCGAGGAACTGATGCGCGCGATTCTTGTCCACGCCGAGCGCGTCGAGTGCGTCGTTGTCGAGATTGTCCGCGATGAGTTCGGCGGCCTGTTGCAGCAAGTCGGCGGGGATAACTTCATCTTGCGCGCGAGCAGCGAAGGAGAACGCCACCAACATCAGCATCAACAGAAGGAATGGTTTCAGCACACCGCGCACACCGCGCACGGTGTCACGACCGGGCCGGTGGTCAACTGTGTTTTGGGATCACGAAGCTACTTCGCCGCCGTGGAGGAGGCACGCCGATGAACTTCCGCCGTGCGAAAGAGCCACGCGCCGGTGGTGCGCTGCGGCGGGAGGCCGAGCACCTGTTCAAAGCCGGCGAACAGAACGGACGCGGCCTCGCCCGGCTCGGGCGAGAGCAGCGCCCAGTCGAGCTGATGCTCACGAATGTCCGCCACTACGTCGCCGAACGGGCGCTGGTGTGAGCGCAGCAGCACGATGGGTTTTTTCACGAGGTAGTAGGTGAAGATGGGGTCGGGCAGGCCGGGCGGCAGCCCTTGCCAGTAGTAGAACGACGTGAGCAGGACGCGGTCGTCGTCGCGCACGTTGCGGTTCAGGATTTCAGCGGCCTCCTGGGAGTTCGCCGCGCCGCGCCACTGGCTCTCGGCCACGCGGCGGAGCATCGGTTCGTAGTCGCGTGTCGAGGCCGTGAGCATTGCGCCCGCAAAGACGACGGCACACGCTGCGGTCAGCACCGGACGCAGCCCCGTCATGCGGGCGAAGGAAATTTTGCCTAGCCATTTCGTCGCTTCATTCAACGCGAGCGCCACGAGTGCGGCCCACGCGGGCAGGAGGGAAATCACCAGCCACGGCACCTTGTTTGGCACGATGGAGATCAACACCAGCGCCGGCACGAGCACCGTCAACGGCCATACCGACCACGCGGATGGCAAGCCGTTGGCGTCGTCACGGTCTTTGAACCATGCATGCACAGCCCACGCGGCGCCGGCCACGGCCAGCACCACGCCAAGCCAGCCGAGCAACACGGGCAGTTGCACGAAGTAGAAAGTCCAGTCGCTGTGCCAGAGCGACTGCGCGTTCATGGCAAATTTAAACACGTCGT
This sequence comes from Pedosphaera sp., assembly GCA_031411375.1. Classification (GTDB taxonomy): domain Bacteria; phylum Verrucomicrobiota; class Verrucomicrobiia; order Limisphaerales; family SIBH01; genus JANNGC01. The sequence continues at coordinate 2,018 of JANOAY010001060.1, forward strand.
TGCCACCCGGCACGCGCGCGCGCGGCAGCACGCCGAGATACCACCAGCCGCACGTCAGCGCCGAGATGCCGGTGAGCAGGAAAAAATCTTTCACCGTACGCCGTCCGCACGCGCCCCCGAGCCAAAGCGCGAAGGCCGCGAGGCAGTAAAACGCCGCCGTGCCTTTCGTCAGCAACGCGAGGCCCAGACACACGCCGCACCAGAGCGTGCGCCGCGACACCAGCGCGAGCAGTGCGAGCAGTCCGAACGTGGCGACCAAGTGGTCCTGTTTAATCCACACGTCGAACAGCGCGCTCCCCGGCAGCAGCGCAATCACGAACGCGGACCAGAGAGCGACGGTTTGACCGAAGACGCGGCGGTTCAAAAAGAAGAGCAGCAACTGGTTCACCGTACCGACGAGGATGGAGAGAATTTCCGCGCGCTCCGCGAAGCCAGCTTGCAACGGTTGCAGCCCCAGCAGCAGCAGCGTGTGCAAGGGAGGGTGCCGCCAGAACCACGCGGCGAACGGATCGTTTCCGCCCGCGTCGAAAGCCCGCGCCGTGCAGAGCGCCATCGCCTCGTCCCACACGAGCAGATGCCCGAGCCAGCGGAGGCGCAGCGCGAGGAAAAGCGCGACACACGCCGCCAGCAAAAGCCAGATGACACGATCCATCGGACGCCCCGGCGAGGGCGTGGTCAGGTGGAGATCACCGCTGAGTTTCATGGCTCCAAACTCATCGGCACTGCGAAGTGAAACTGAAACGGGCGAGGCTACGGAGCGCGGGCTTTCAACTCGTATCTTTGGCCGTCCTTTTTGAATCCTGAAAGGATTCGGATAATCCAGCCCAGCGTTGCGTCGCCGAGACGCTACGCTGGGTTTGCGATGTGATGTGGGCACCAACCCTGAAAGAGTTGAATCGTGGGGCGCGAGGCCGGGCGGTGATACAACCCTTTCAGGGTTGAAAGCATTTTAGGAATCGTGACCCAGGGTAGCTCGCCAACTCGCAACCCTGGGCTAATTTATTTCCATCCTTTCAGGATGGGAACATGGCCCGGTCGAGATGCGGGGCGTGACGAGGGTGTTAAAACCTCAGTCATGTTTGCAGGCCGAAAGTGTTGGAACTTGCGATCGCCAAACTCATCCGCCAATCACCACGGGCGCGCGAGCTTGTGCTTCTGCCGGGGCTTCGTGGAACTGGCCCGCACCGTCCAGCCGGAAGCAGGACGTTCTTCAGCCGGAGCGGACGCGTCGGGCGCGGCCGGCTCCGCCTCCGTCGGTTCCTCGCCCGGCCCCGCCTTGATGGACTTATCGATCATCCCCAGCAACTGCCGCCGGCCATCTTCCGTCATCGCGGAACAGGTGAAAATCTCCGGCAGCTTTTGAAACCACGACTCAATGCACCCCGTGAAGGCCGCGATGTTCTCCTGCGCCTTCACCTTCGAGATCCGATCCGTCTTGGTGAACACGAGCACGAACGGAATCGTGTTGCCCGTCAGCCACTCTACAAATTCCAAATCAATCTTCTGCGGCGGCAGCGTCGAGTCAATCAGCGC
>JANOAY010001061.1:0-6634 GCA_031411375.1 Pedosphaera sp.
GTGGCAGCCGATGCCGGCGGGCTTGAGCGCCATTTACGCGGCGACGATCACGCGCGATGGACAGTTCGCGGCCTGTGGTCGGGCCAATCAGATTTTTGTCTATCATCTTCCCTCGGGCCGGCTCGCCGCGCGGCTGAACGATCCTCAGTTGCAAAAAACAAACACACTGGGCGCTGCTCATCGCGACTCGGTGAACTCGCTCGCCTTCAGCCTGGATGGCGAACGGCTCGCGTCCGGCGGCTATCGCGAAGTGAAGTTGTGGCGACGGGCCAGGAGCACGAATCAGTTTAGGTTTCCGGACGCGGGTGAGATCGCAGCCTCTGGCGAAGGTAAATGGCTCGGCGCGACGCTCACGAACGGCCAACTCCACCTGTTCGGGACGAACGGCCTGGCGCTGCGCACGAATGCGTTTCCGAAAACCATCGCCGAGTTGCAGGGTGACCGACGGGCGCGCTTTCGCTTGGAGGAGAGTGAGCGCGAACTGACCTTTGCCAAGTCGGAGATCGAGTTTCGCAAGTCCGCACTGAAGGCTGCCGAGACGAATCAGGTCATCGCGGTGGCGCGGCAGAAGAAGGCCGCCGACACGAACGCCGCGCTGGCGAAAATCGCCGGTGAAAAAGACTTGGCCGTGACCAATGCTGTGACGGCGCAACGCGCTGCGGAAGAAGCACTGCGAGAACTGGGGCTGGAAGTCGGCCGATTGACGGACGCCATTGCTTCCGCCGAGAAGGACTTCACGAATGCCACGGCGCTGGCGAACGCAGCCAAGGTTGGAGCGGACAGGATCAGGCTCGCCTCCGAGGCCGGAGCGAAGTCGAACTTGCTTGCCATTGCGAAGACAGAACTCGAAAAAATCCCCGCCGAGACAAAATCCAAACACAAGGCGGCGACGGAAAAGCTCGCGGCGGCGAACAAGGCCGTCGTGGACGCCGGAAAGGTTTTCAAGAATGCGGAGCAGACGCGAAGAACAGCAGAGCACGAGTGGCAGCTCGCCGGGGAGGGAGTTCGCAAAAATGACGCGACTTTGGCCGCCGCCAAGATCGCGCTGGCGGACGCTGAAACCCAGATGAAGCAGGCAGAGTCCGCATCGGGCGCGGCCAAGCAGACGCTGGCTGGAACCGAGAAGCCCATTCGCGCGCTGGTATATTCGGTCGAGGACAAGGCGCTGGTGAGTGTGGATGAGGCCGGCTCGATTCGATTCTGGAACGCGGAAACGGGCGTGTCGTACGAGCCGGATTGGAATTCCAAATGGGTGCTCGAACGCACCATCGGGACCGGCGGGGCCAATTCGCCGCTGGCGGATCGCGTGAACGCGCTGCGCTTCAGCGTGGATGGCCAACACTTGTTCACGGGCGGTGGCGAGCCGACGCGTGGCGGCGAGATCAAGTTGTGGCGGGTGCAGGACGGCACGCTCGTCCGCGATTTCCCGAACGTCCACAGCGACTCGGTGTTCGCGCTGGATGTTTCGGGCGACGGTAAATTCTTGGCCTCTGGCGCCGCCGACCGTTTCACCAAAATCGTGGATGTCGCCAATGGCAAAATTGTCCGCACACTCGAAGGTCACACGCATCATGTCCTTGGCGTGGCGTGGAAGCGCGACGGACGCACGCTAATCACGGCGGGCGCGGACAATGTTGCGAAAGTCTGGAACGCCACCACCGGCGAGCGGCGCAAGAACATCGAGGGCTTTGCGAAGGAGATCACTGCCACCGCATTTGTCGGTGTGAGTGATGAGGCTGTCCTCAGTGCGGGAGACGGTCAAGTGGTGCTCGTAAAAAGCGGCGGCGAGAAAGTGCGGTCCTTCATGGGAGCGACGGATTACGGATACGCCGTGGCGGCGACGGCGGACGGAAGCGTGGTGCTGGCGGGCGGCGCGGATGGAGTGCTGCGCGTGTGGAACGGAGGGGACGGAAAAATTCTCTCAGTATTTCCCCGGCCGTAGCGTTGGGCGAACGTGTCCACCACCCGGCCCCAACGCTGAGCCGAACTGCGTCTGCGCGAGCGCGGCTCAAGCCATCACGCCGCGAATCGGACGCGCCTCCATGACGCCGGTGAGCTTGTTATTCAGCCCGCCGTAGAAATAAGTCAGTTTCTCGTGATCGAGCCCCATGAGGTGAAGGATGGTCGCGTGCAGATCGCAGAGATGACAGCGAACCACGACTGCGCCTTCGCCGAGTTCATCCGTCTCGCTGAAGCTCGTCCCTGCCTTCATGCCCGCGCCCGCCATCCAGAAGGTGAACTCCTTGGGGTTATGATCCCGCCCGCCCGGCTTTTCGCCCGTGTTGAATGTCACAGAAACTGGCATCCGTCCGAACTCGCCGCCCCACACCAGAAGCGTATCGGCGAGCAAGCCGCGCTGCCCCAAATCGGCGAGGAGCGCGGTGATGGGCTTGTCCATGTGCTGCGCGATGTGTGGGAAGGCGTCGGAACTTTGAGCGCGCGTTTCACGACCAGGTAAACGCTGCGACGATTCTGTTCGTCGGTTGGGCTGTCGGCCCAGCCTTTGCCGGATGAATCCAGCGTGCTGTGAACCTCCTTCGGCAGCGTCAGGAAAACGCTCGGGCCGCCGCGTCTTCTGGTCTCGGGGACAGGCCGAGCAGATCGAAATACGCGCGCCGCACCAATTCGCGAGGCGTGGCCGCCGGATTCATGGCGAGCTCCCGCGCGGACAGGCCCGCGCTCACGAAGGCGTCGATGGCGGTCTGTGGCCGGGCTGATTTTGAAGGGGGCGGGGCGGAAGACCGGACCGGTTGAAAGGCCCGATAGTTTCGGTCATCGGCGCTGAGAGTAAATTTTCCGGAGCGAAGTCGCGGGCCGCTCTCGCTCGCGCCAGAAGTTTGGTGCGAGGCGCAGGTGAAGGCGACCAGATTGGACAGCCACGGGAGCAGCACGGCCCGCTCGGCGGCGGTGGGTTGAGCCTTTCGGCCGCCGGAATTTCCGGGGCCAGCAGCATCATGGCGGACAGCCAGAAACCGAGCGAAATGGGGTGTGGAGCCTTCATCCGAAATACGGGCGCAAAACATTGCCCGCGACGCGCAGGGCGCGCTTCCGGCCCGCGAGGTCTTTGCCGAACGTCTCGTCCTCGACTTCGATGCAAACCGGGCCGTCGTAGCCCACGGCCAGGAGCGCGCCCACGAACTTTGCCCAGTCCAATTCGCCGAAGCCGGGGATGCGCGGCTGATGAAAATGCTTCGGCAAGCCGAGCGTGCCCCAGTCGTCACACGCGGCGCGGTCGAACAAAACGTCCTTCGCGTGGATGTGGAACAGCTTGGACGCGAACTCGCGCAGCGGCTGGAAGGCATCGAAGCGCAGCAGAACGGGGTGCGATGGGTCGTAGTTTAGTCCAAAGCTCTTCGAGGGAATGTCGCTGAACATCCGCCGCCAGATCGCGGGACACATCGCGAGATTTTTTCCGCCCGGCCATTCGTCGTTCGAGAAAAGCATCGGGCAGTTCTCGATGCCGACCTTCACGCCATGATCCTCGGCGAAGGCGATGAGCGGACGCCACGTTTTCAGGAAGCGCGGCCAGTTGGCGTCCACGCTCTTGGTCCAGTCGCGGCCCACGAAGGTGTTCACGTTTTTCAGGCCGAGTTTTTCCGCCGCCACGATCACGCGCTTGATGTGGTTCACGGCAACAAGCGCGACTTCGGGATTTGGGTCAAGCGCGTTCGGGTAGTAGCCGAGCGCGGACATGCTCACGCCGTGCAGCGCGCAGAGGGCGTTGGCGTCGTCGGCCTGCGCGTGCGTGAACCGCGTAACGTCGAGATGCGTGACGCCGGCGTATTTGCGCTCCGCCTTGCCGACGGGCCAGCACATGACTTCGATGCAGGAGAAGTTTTCCGCGCGCGCGAGCTTGAGCACTTCGGCGAATGAAAGCTCCGGGACGATGGCGGTGACGAATCCGAGTTTCATAAGTGTAAGCACGGACGGTTCACTGCAACTGCTTCCACAAAAACGTATAGGCCAGCGCGGACATGAAGGCGGCCTGCTGGTTGTTCGCGGCGCCGCCGTGGCCGCCCTCGATGTTCTCGTAGTAAAGCACGTCGTGGCCTTGCTCCTTCATGCGCGCGACCATTTTGCGCGCGTGGCCGGGATGCACGCGGTCGTCGCGCGTCGAGGTGGTGAAGAGCACGCGCGGGTATTTCACGCCGGACTGCACCTGATGATAGGGTGAGAATTTTTGGATGTAGGCCCATTGCTCGGGTTTGTCAGGATCGCCGTATTCGTCCATCCAGCTTGCGCCCGCGAGCAGTTGATTGAAGCGGCGCATGTCGAGCAGGGGCACCTGGCAGACAATCGCGCCGAACAAATCCGGGCGCTGCGTCAGCATCACACCCATGAGCAGACCGCCGTTCGAGCCGCCTTGAATGCCGAGGTGTTTCGGTGAAGTGACCTTGCGCGCGATGAGATGCTCGGCGATGGCGATGAAGTCGTCGTAAGCGCGCTGACGGTTTTCCTTTCGCGCCGCGTTGTGCCACGAGGGTCCGAACTCGCCGCCGCCGCGAATGTTCGCCAGCACATACACGCCACCGCGCTCCAGCCACGCGCTGCCCGAGCCGGCGCTGTAGCTCGGCTGGAGCGAAATCTCGAAGCCGCCGTAGCCGTAGAGCAGCGTGGGATTTTTCCCGTCGAGCTTCACGCCCGCGCGGCTCACTTGGAAATACGGCACACGCGTGCCGTCCTTGGACACGGCCTCAAACTGTTGAATCTCCAGCCCTGCTGCGTTGAAGAACGCGGGCAGGCTCTTGAGCTTCTCGCGCCCGTCGCGGCCCGCCGTGCCGAGATACAGGCTCGACGGCGTGAGGAAATCCGTGACCGTCATCCAGTAATCATCCGACTCGTCCGAGTCCACGCCGCTCACGCCGACGTTGCCGAAGGCGGGCGCGTCGAGCGTCGTGCGTGTCCACTTCCCGTCGGCAAAACGCAGCAGTGCCGGGCGGCTGCGGACGTTGTCGAGTTCGTTGAGGATGAGGAAATTCTTCGTCGCACCGATGCCGGCGAGCGACGTGCGCGCGGTGGGTTCAAACAAAACGGTCACGGCGCGTTTGCCGTCCAGCCAGCCGTCGAAATTCGCCGCGAGCAGCGAGCCGCCCTTGTAAGTTTTTCCGTTCAGCAGCCAGTCGAGTTTCGGTTGCAGCAGCAGCCAGTCGCCGAAGGTGTCCACTTCGACATCAGCAGGTTTCTCGATGGGCACGAATTTGTCACCGCGCCGCACGAACGTCTCCGTGGTGAAGAACGTCGGTGACCGCTGCGCAAACTCATACACGCGCCCGTGATCGCGAGACACGGAAACGCCTGCGCTCACGTCGTCCACTTTTCCCTCGAAGACCACGCGCCCGTCGGCGAGCGGCGTGCCGCGTTTCCATTCCTTCGCGATGCGCGGGTAGCCGGACTTGGTGAGCGAACCGGGACCGTAGTCGGTCGCGACGTAGAGCGTGTCGCGGTCGCGCCAGTCCACGCGGCTCTTGGCCTCGGGCAAAGTGAAACCGCCCGCGATGAATTCCTTCTTCACCAGATCAAACTCGCGATAGACCGAGGCGTCCGCGCCGCCGCGCGACAGCACCATGAGGCAGCGGTCGTGATGCGGTTCCAGCACGTTGTAGCCTTTCCAAACCCAGTTCTCCTTTTCCGCTGCGCCGAGTGCGTCGAGGTCGAGCACGGTTTCCCACGCCGGCTGCGGCTTCTTGTATTCCTCCAGCGTGGTGCGGCGCAAAATGCCGCGGACATGCTGCTGGTCGCGCCAGAAATTGTAGAACCACGCGCCGTGCTTCGCGACGAACGGGATGCGCTCCTTCGAGTCGAGAATGGAAAGCAGCTTCTGGCGCGTCGGCTCGAAGATGGGCGACGCCTGGAGCTCCTTCGTGCTCACCGCGTTCTGCGCCTTCACCCAGTCGAGCGCCTTGTCGTCGGTGACGTTTTCCAACCAGAGATAAGGGTCATTGGGCGTGTGATTCATGGAAACAACGGGCGGTGATGGGTGTCCTGCGCAGCCGGGAAAAACAACGGCGACGACGGCGCACGAAAAGGCGGCGAGCCAGCGCGGTGAAATGTTCATGCGCGCGAGTGTTGGGGGCGGTGAAAACTCTGGCAAGCCCGCGCTCTGTAGTGGGGCAGCCGTCCCGGCTGCCCCACTACTTCGGCGCGCTCAACCACTCCAGCGTGAAGCGTGCGAACGTGATCGTCTTGTAGCCGTCGCGCTCGAACAGGCAGCCGACGGAACCATCGGGCAACGACGCGAGGCAGTTGTAGGCGAAGCCGCCGGGATGCAGCACGCGCGCCACGGGCCACGTCTTGCCCTCGTCGCGGCTCAGGCGCACCACGCCGTTGCTGCGTCCGGTTTGCACACCGGGATTGCTGAAGAGAAAGACATCGCGCGCAGCGTCGCCGGTGTTCGGATGGCGCAGGATGCTGGCTTGGCAGGTCGGCTCGATCAGTGCCGCGTCGTGTTGCGTGGCGGACCACGTTGCGCCGCCGTCGCGGCTGATGGAAATTTTCCGCTGCTTCAACCCGCCGCCCTGATTGCGCGCGTTGAGCATCACGGAGCCGTCGTTCAATTCGACGAACTGCACTTCGTTCGCATGGCCGGCCGCGCCTTCCTCGGCGGTCTCGCCATAGCGCCATGTCGCGCCGCTGT
>JANOAY010001062.1:0-6914 GCA_031411375.1 Pedosphaera sp.
GGATTTCCGTCACTACCGCGCGGCGCACGCGGGCATCGCCATTTATCAGGGCGACCAATGGCCGGCGGAATGGCGCGGCCTCGTCTTCCTCGGGAACATTCACCAGAACGCGCTGAACGTGGATCGCCTCACGCCCGTGGGCGCGACTTACAAGGCGGAGAAAGAATCCACGCTGCTCGGCCCGGCGGGCGAAGCCTTGCGCAAGAAGACCGGCGAGAAAGTCGAGAAGGGCGAGGAGTGGCGGCATCTCGGGCCGGGCAATTTCTTCGTCAGCCGCGATCCGTGGGTGCGTCCCGTGAGCAATCAGACCGGACCCGACGGTGCGATGTGGGTCATGGACTGGTACGACAAATATCCCTGCTACCAGAACGCGCAGGCCGATCCCGAAGGCGTGGACCGCATGTATGGCCGCATCTGGCGCGTGGTGTGGACGGGCGACCAGCCGGGCAAGGCGGTGGCGAGCCGGCCGACGCGCGACATGAATCTCGCCTCGCTGACAAACAATGCGCTGGCTGGATTGCTGGACCATCCAAACGTGTGGCAACGCCGACAAGCTCAGCGACTCTTGACCGAGCGTTCTCGCACTCCGGGTTTCAGTGCGACTTACAGTTCGCAGACCGAAGCCGGCCAACGGCACTCCGCCTGGACCGTCCTTGGCAACAACGGGCCAAGCGGCACCTATTCTGATGAAGCGCAACCCGCGCTGCGGATCGCGGCGGCACGGTTCTTTGGTGAGAACGACGAGGTCAATTTTGGGTCAGCGCGACTGTTGTTCAAGCTGAGTTCCGATCAGGAGCCAGCCGTCCGAGCGGCGGCAGCGGCTGCATTGCGCCGAATCACCGGCGGCTCATACACCGTGAACACCAAGCCTTCCGCGACGCTTGATGATGCCGGCGTTTCTGCGGTGGTGGCTCAATTGCTCTCTAAACCCAGCGTCGAAGGCGACACCTACTACCCGCACATCGTCTGGATGGCGATGGAGCCGCGCGTGGCGGCGGACCCGACGCCGTTCTTCCCGCTGTTGGCCGCGAATGACAATTCCGTCTCCGCCTATTGCGCGCGCCGCGTGATGCGCCGCATCTGCGATCTCACCGACGCCACCGCGCGCGCGCGCCATCTCGACGCCGCGATGCAATGGCTCGCCGACAACGCTGTGAAAACCGGAATCGCCAGCGCCGCACTCGACGGCTTGATCGAAGCCACCAAGAGCAAAGGCGCTCCGCCCACCGTCGCACTCGAACCAATCTTCGCGAAGCTCTCGTCCAATCCCGCGCTGGCGGACAAGGCCCAGCGCCTCGCTGCCGCCTTCGGCGACAAGAGCGCCGCGCGCCTGCTCATCGCCAAGATTAATGACCCGAAGGCCAGCGTGGAGGAACGTTTGAAAGGCATCATCGCCGCCAAAGAAGCGAAGACCGACGGCGCGCGGGAGGAACTGCTAAAGTTGATCAAGTCGCCGCTGAGCGGAGCAAATGCGCCGTCCCCGCTGTTGAAGTCCGAAGCCGTGCGCGCGCTCGTGGCCTTCGGCTACGAGCAGGCGTATCCCATCGTGGACGCGTGGCCGCAGTTCGCGCCGATGACGCGCCTGGCCGCCGCCGAGGCCTTGACGCGCAGCACGAAGACTTCACGGGCGCTGCTCGCGGGCGTTGAGAAAGGTATCGTTTCGCCGCGCGACATTTCTGCCACCACCCGCCGTTCTCTCGCCAACAGCGAGGACAAGACCATTGCCGACAACGCGGACAAGTTGCTCGGCAAATACCGCGCGAGCGGCGCAGACAAGGTGAAGCTGATCGCCGAGAAACGCGCCGTGGTCTTGAGCGGCCCGGCGGATTTGAAGAACGGTTTGGAAGTGGCCAAGCGCACCTGCTTCGTCTGCCACAAGATGTACGGCGAAGGCACCGACATCGGCCCCGACCTGACGGGCGTGGGCCGCAGCACGCTCGACGCGCTCTTGCACAACGTGATTGATCCGAACGAAGTCATCGGCAACGGCTTCGAGACCACGGAAGTGGAAACCAAGGACGGCACGACTTACACCGGACGCGTCGTCGAGGAGAGCGACACGCGCATCAAGCTCGTGAACGCCGGCCCGGTCGAATACGTGGTCGCCAAGAGCGACATCGCCATCGCCGACGGCAAACCGAAAATCACCAAGAAGGAAATGAGCCTCATGCCCGAGGGCCTGGAGCAGTTGCCCGACAAAGATTTCCGCGACCTGCTGATGTTCATCCTCAACCCGCCCGGCGACCAGCGCCCGTGGACGCCTGCGCTGCGCCAGGAGTTGATCGGCGACGAGCCGGCCAAGGCGGCGCAGCGTTGAGTGGGGCGTCGCCTTTGCATGAATTTCTCCATATGATTCACCCGGCCAAAACTTCGTGGCGCTGGCTCTGCGCGCTGAGCGGCTTGCTGGCAACAGTGAGTGTCCTCGCGGCGGACGCGACATTTTTCCGCGCGCTGAATCTCAACGGCCCGGCGGTGGAGATTGATGGACGCATGTGGGAAGGCACGAACGCGACCAACGTCGTCATCAACGGTAAGCGGTTTGAGAACCAGGCCGTGGCGCTCAAGCCTGCGGCTGATCCAAACCGCGCGCGGATGATTCGCAGCAGCGTCTGGGGCGACAAGGTGAGCGTGGAACTGACCAACGTGCCGGCGGGCGCGTATCAGGTTTTTCTCTACGTCTGGGAGGACACCATCAACGAACAGTTCGATCTGCTGGTGAATGACAAGACGGTGCTGGAGAAGTTCAACAGCGGCACGGCGGGCGCGTGGAAGAAGCTTGGCCCGTGGAGGGCCGAGAGCGTGCAAGGCAGGCTGAAGGTTTCCGCGCGCGCGGCCAGTCACGGCGCGGCGAATTTCTCCGGCCTGGAAGTGTGGTCGGGTGACGGTGCGATTCCGGCGGTGGCGGGCGCACCGTTCGTCACGGTGCTGACGCCGGAGCACACGGAGTTTTTCGAGCGCAAGATTCGGCCGGTCCTCGTCGAGCATTGCTACGAATGCCACAGCACGACGGGGAAGAAAATCAAAGGCGGCCTCGTGCTCGACTCGCGCGCGGGCGTCATCAAAGGCGGCGACACGGGAGCCGCGATCACGCCGGGAGATCCCGAAGCCAGTCTGCTCATCCAGGCGATTCGCCACACGGACGCCGAGCTGGCGATGCCGAAGAAGAGGCTTCCGGCGTCGGTCATCGCTGATCTGGAGACGTGGGTTCGCATGGGCGCGCCCGATCCGCGCGCGGAGGACACGGTGGCGACGGCGCAGGCGAAGACGGCGATTGATTGGAACAAGGCGCGCGAGTGGTGGTCGTTCCGTCCGTTGAAATCACCGGCGGTTCCGGCGGTGAAACAGAAACGCTGGCCGCTGAATGACGTGGATCGTTTCATCCTTGCGCGTTTGGAGAAGGAAAATCTCAAGCCTGCGGGCGACGCGGAGAAGCGCGTGCTCATCCGTCGCGCGACGTTTGATTTGATCGGACTGCCGCCGACGCCGGAGGAAGTGGATGTGTTCTTGAAGGACAAATCCGCGAGCGCCTTCGCCAAAGTCGTGGACCGCCTGCTCGCCTCGCCGCACTACGGCGAACGCTGGGGCCGCTACTGGCTCGACGTGGTGCGCTATGCCGACACGGCGGGGGACAACTCCGACTTTCCCATCCCGCAGATGCACCGTTACCGCGACTGGGTGATCGGCGCGTTCAATCGCGATCTGCCTTACGACCAGTTCGTGCGCGAGCAACTTGCGGGCGATCAGCTGCCTGGCGCGAACACGGCGGAGACGCACGAACGCCTCATCGCCACCGGCTACATTGCGAACGCGCGGCGCTTCGGCTCGCGCGTGGATGATTATCCGCAGCATCTCACCATTGAGGACACGATTGATAACCTCGGCCGCGCCTTCCTCGGCCTGACCATCAATTGCGCGCGCTGCCACGACCACAAGTTCGATCCCATCACCGCCGCCGATTACTACGCGCTCTACGGCATCTTCCACAGCACGCGCTATCCGTGGCCGGGCATCGAGCTGGAGCAGAAGCAGCGCGACCTCGTGCCGCTCGTCGAGCCGGGCAAGCTCGCCGACGCCGACGCCGCGCGTAAAGCGTATGACGACGAGAAACGCCGCTTAGACAAGAGCGTCCAGAAACTCAAGGACGCGCTGAAGGACAAGACCGGCGAAGAGAAGAAGGAGTGGGAGACGAAGATCAAGGACGCGGAGCAGGCGCTGAAAGATTTTGTGAAGAAAGGGCTGCCCTTTGAACTTGCCTACGCCGTGGCCGACGCGAAGAAAATTGAGAACGTCGCGCTCCAGCAAAAAGGCGACCCAGCCAAGCCCGGCCCGGTTGTGCCGCGCCGCTTCCTCACCGTGCTGAATGGCGGGGAGATTCCCACGAGCGACAAGTCGAGCGGACGCCGCCAGCTCGCCGAATGGATTGTGGCCCGCGACAATCCGCTCGCCGCGCGCGTGATGGCGAACCGCATCTGGCTGCATCATTTCGGCAAGGGTCTCGTGCCGACGCCGAACGATTTCGGCAAGCAAGGCAAGCCGCCGACGCATCCCGAACTGCTCGACTGGCTGGCGTCGAAGTTCATCGCGTCCGGATGGTCGGTAAAGGAGATGCACCGCGTCATCATGCTCTCGCACACTTACCAGCTTGCGAGCGTGCGCAGCGAGGATGCCGTCGCGCGCGACGTGAGCAACGAACTGCTCGGCTCATTCCCCCGCCAGCGTCTTGATGCCGAAGCCATCCGCGACACGCTGCTCGCGCTCGGCGGCAACCTCGACACCACGCCCGCGGGGTCGCACCCGTTTCCGCCACAGACGGAGTGGAAATTCACGCAGCACAATCCGTTCAAAGCCGTCTATGAATCGAAACGCCGCAGCGTTTACCTGATGACCCAGCGCATTCAGCGCCACCCGTATCTCGCGATCTTTGACGGCGCTGATCCCGCCGCCAGCACGCCTGTCCGCACCACGAGCACGACGCCGCTGCAAGCGTTGTTCCTGCTCAACGACCAGTTCGTTCATGAGCAGTCGAAGGAATTCGCCGCGCGCGTGCTGAAGGACGGAAAGGACGAAACCGCGCGCCTGAAACGCGCCTATCAACTCGCGCTGTCCCGCTCGCCCGAACTTTCCGAACTCGACGGTGGAAAAAAATTCATCGCCACCGTGCGCGAGAAGCTGCGCGCCGATGGCATGGTCGAGAACCAGATTGAAAACGAAGCGTGGCGTGCGATGGCCCGTGTCATCTTCCGCCTGAATGAATTTGTCTATGTCGATTAACCGCGCCACACCATGAACACCAATCCGCGCCTCTATCGCCGCCGCGAAGTCATCCGCTCGCTGGTCGGCAGTTCACTGCTGCTGCCGGGCCTCGTGTCGAATCTGCTCGCGGATTCCGCCGCCGTTGATCCGCTCGCGCCGAAGACGCCGCATTTTCCGGCCAAGGCCAAGCGCGTCATCTTCATCTTCTCGAACGGCGGCGTGTCGCACATGGACACGTTTGATCACAAGCCGAAGCTCTTCGCGGCGGACGGCAAGACGATGGGCATTGGCGGCGGGCTTTCGAATCAGCAGCGGCGTTTGCTCAAGCCGGGCTGGGAGTTCAAGCCCGGTGGCAAGTGCGGCACGATGGTCAGCGATCTGTTCCCGCACCTGCGCGAGCGCATGGACGACATCTGCCTGATCAAGTCGATGAAGTCCGATGACAACGAGCATTACCAGGCGACGCTGGCGATTCACACCGGGTCGTTCTTCTTCTCGCGGCCCAGCATCGGCTCGTGGATCAGCTACGGACTCGGCACGGTGAACCAGAACCTCCCGTCGTTCGTCGCCATCTCGGCGGGGTCGCCTTACGCGGGCACGCAGATTTTCAACAACGACTTTCTGCCCGCGTATCATCAGGGCGTGCGCGTGGTGCCGGGCCAGGAACCCATCGCCAATCTGGATCGCCGCACGAAGCAGTCGTCCGTGCAGGAACTCGAACTCGGTCTCGCCAACGCCTTCAACCAGCGTCATCTCCAGGCGCACGGCAACGACAGCGAACTCGCCGCGCGCATCCGCACTTTCGAGACCGCGTTCCACATGCAGACCGAGGCGCGCGAGGTCTTCGATCTCTCCAAAGAAAGCGACGACACGCTCGCGCTCTACGGGATGAAGCGCGGGCAGACGGACGGCTTCGGCTGGCCGTGCCTGGTCGCGCGCCGGCTCGCCGAGCGGGGCGTGCGCTTCATCGAGTTGGTGGACGGCAGTTCGAGCAAGAACTGGGACCAGCACGGCGACATGGCCGAGCACTCGCAGCACGCGAAGAACATTGACCAGCCTATCGCCGGCCTGCTGAAAGACTTGAAGCAACGCGGAATGCTCGAAGACACGCTCGTGGTCTGGACCACCGAGTTCGGCCGCACGCCCGGCGTGGATGGCGACAAAGGACGCGGTCACCACAGCGCGTGCTTCTCGTCATGGCTCGCAGGCGCGGGCGTGAAGGGCGGCACGAGCTACGGCAGCACCGACGACATCGGTTCGACCGTCACGGAGAACCGCGTCCATGTTCACGACTTCCACGCGACCATCCTCCATCTGCTCGGCTTTGACCATGAGCGCCTGACCTTCCGCCACAACGGTCGTGACGAGCGCCTGACCGACGTGGCGGGGAACGTGATCAGCAAGGCTCTCGCTTGAAGCCGGGGTTTCGACCTACAGCTTGAAGAAAATCTTCCGGCGATACAGCCAGTAGAGGACGGCCCAGGCGGCGGCGGCGAACAGGCATTTCTGGAACACCGGGAACCAGACGCCGCCCAGCGGTTCCTTCAGCCAGCCAATCCACGCACTGCTGGCGCTGCGAAACCATCCGCCGAACGCGCCGCCCAGCACGTAGGCGGCGATGGAGTTCATCCCCACGACCACGAGCGGGAACGACCACTTCC
>JANOAY010001063.1:0-3208 GCA_031411375.1 Pedosphaera sp.
CCGCCGGCGTCATCGCCTCGGCCAGACCTTCCGGCATCAGCGACAGCTCGGACTGACGGCGCTCCTTGATGTCCTTGCGCGCGAGCGAATGCTCTTTGCCTGCCGTGTCGGCGTAGATGAGCAGCTCGCCTTCCTCGCGGCGGAACAGGCCGGACGCCGTCTCGCCGTCCTTCAACTCGAACAGCGTCGAGCGAAACGCGCCATCCACGTTCCGGTTCGGATCAATCACGTCCTCCATGATGCGCTCCACACCGCGCGCGCCTACGCCATCAAGCTGCGGGCCAACCAGCGCGCCTTTGCCATCAAGTTGGTGGCACACGGCGCAATTCTTCTCGAAGATCGCGACGCCCCTCGCAGCGGAGGCTTTGGCGGAACCGAACGCCCTCGCACGCTGATCAATGAGCTTCTGCAACTGCTCGTTCAGAGGGGTGAGATTCGCGGTGAGTTTCGTGAGGCGCGCCTTCACGTTGTCGGCTTTCGACGCGGTGAGCTTTTCCTTCAACGCCTGGTTTTGCAACAGGCGGGCGGAGACGCGGCCCGCCTCGACTTCTTTGAGCAACGCCTCCGCGCCGGGCTTCGTGCCGGACAGCGCGAGCGCGAACTTCGGTTGTGCGCGCTCCGGCGTGCGTTGCAAGGCGGACACCACGAGCGCGCGCCCATCGTCGGTGTTCGATTCGGCGATGGCTTGGGCGATGCGCTGGCGCAAGGCATCGGGCGCGCTGGCGTCGTCCATGATTTCGCCGACGGCGGGAAGATGCTGCTTCGTGTTCATCGCGAGCAACGTGGCGGCCACGGAACCGCGTGCCTCGACACCCGCAGGAATTTTCAACGCAGCAGTCAGCGGCGCTTCGAGCGAAGCGTCACTCGTGGCGAGCGCGATCTGCGCCGCACCGGTCAGGCGCTCATCAATCAGCTTCGGCGTCGTCTTCGGCAGCGCGACCACCGCCGGCTCGAAACGTCCGACCGCCAGCCACGCGTAGGCGCCCGCCGTGTCGCCGTCCACAAGTTCGAGGAAAACCTGCTGGCCAGCGTGCGCGCTCAAATCCCACGTCGTGGATTTTGCCACGTCATTACGCGGCGCAGGCGCAGTCAGCAGCACTTCCGAAGAACTGGCGTCGCGCAGGCGGACGAAATTTTTCTTCTCCAACGGTTTGTCAGGGGAACCGTCGTGACCGGCCATCCAGAACGTGAGCTTCGCGGGCGCGGTGAAAGTCTTCGAGCGCAGCACGCCGGTCAGCGTCTCGCCCGCCGGGAGCGTGCAGAGGAAGTCGGCGTCCTTGCCATCGCTGCTCTTGCGGTTCTGCACGGCCCACGGATTCGCGCTGGCGGGATTCGATTCTACGGGCAGCGAAGTCCATCCGCTCTCAGTGCGTCGCACGGAGGCGAGCAGATCGTTCGCGAGCGTGGTGCCCCAGGCTTTCGTGCGCGGGCTGAGCGCCACGCCGCGTTGCGCGAGTCCGTCCTGCACGGATTTGAACAGCGCGGATTGCAAATCCACGTCGTCGCGGAATTTGTCCGTGGCGAGCGTGGCGAGATCGTCAATGCGGTCCTCCGGCAAAAAGCGCGCGGCGTGGCGCAACTGCTTCGCCGCCGCGCTGCGCGACTCGGAATACTTCTGCAAGTGGGCGACGAGGAAGGAGGCGGCGGCGGCATTCGTCACGGCCGGTGCAATGCCGGCCAGCGCGCGGGAGCTTTTTTCATCCACGGCCAGTTCCGTGAATTTCTCAGCCGCCGCCAGCGAATCGCGCAGGGACATGCGGAGGACATGCACCAGATGCGTGTCCGCCGCCGGAGCCTTGCTCAACGCGGCGAGCAGCGGGGGCACATTGCCCGACGCCGGGAAGACTCCGAGGGCGTCCGCCGCGGCGCGTTGCACTTGGGCGTTGGGATCTTCGAGCAGTGTGAAAAGCACCGCGCGCACGCTGTCTAACGAAGGTGGCACAACGGCGCCGGCGATCTTTCCGCGCAGCCGATGACCCGCCTCGGCGAACAGGCGCGCGGCGTGGACGCGCGTCTCGGGCGTGCGAGGATTCACCAGGGTCATCAGCGATTCGTCGTCGAGCTGGTTCAAATTCAGCAACGCCCACGCGGCGTGGACTTGAGCGTGAATTTTACCGCGCTCGTCGGGGAACTGATAAACGCCACGGGCGGCATTGCGGAGCATGGGGACGGCGTTTGTGCCGAAGACATCATTCAGCCGGTGCTGGGCGAGCACGCGGCGGGTGCGATTGGAGGAACCGAGTTCGGTGACCAGATCAGCGAGCGTGTTTGGAATTGTCAGTGCGGTCGCCAGCGGGACGCTGGCGGCACGTTGGGCCGGCGGCACAATGCGCCAGATTCTTCCGCGCTCGCGGTCACGGCCCGGATGCACGAGCGGCACTTCGTAATGGCCGATAATACGGTTGTAGAAGTCGGCGACCCAGAGCGCGCCGTCGGGACCGAGTTGCAAATCCACGGGGCGGAACCACGGGTCGGTGACACTCACGAGGTCGGGCATTTCGTGGCCCACGCTGGTGCTGCCGCGCCACTCGATGCGGTCGCGGTTGATGCGGCTGGGCATGACGTTGCCGATGATGAGGTGGTCGCGAAATTCTTCCGGCCACGAAGGATCATCGAGCACCGTGATGCCGCAGATGGCAGTGCTGCCGTGGCTATGCTGCACGGTCAGGGGCGCAAAGCCGAG
The DNA here is from genome assembly GCA_031411375.1 of Pedosphaera sp. Classification (GTDB taxonomy): domain Bacteria; phylum Verrucomicrobiota; class Verrucomicrobiia; order Limisphaerales; family SIBH01; genus JANNGC01. The sequence continues at coordinate 2,684 of JANOAY010001063.1, forward strand.
TCCGTCATCGGGCGCGCCGAAGCTCGGATAAAAGCCGCCGCGCAGCAGTTGGTAGATGGGCGAGCTGTGGCAGTCGGCGGAGTAGAGATTGCCCATCGCGTCGAAGGTGAGGCCGAACGGATTCACCTGCCCGTGCGTCCAGTGCTCGATGCGCGAGCCGTCCATGCGGAAGCGGTAGGTGTTGCCGCTCGGGAACACCACTTCGTGACCGTCCTTGCCCGCGACCTTCGAGCGGTTGTTGAAACCGTGCGTGGCGTAAATCCAGCCGTCATTGCCGCGCCGAAAGCTGGCCTGGTTGCCGTGCGTATCGCGCGTGTGATCGAAGGGGCCGAGGATGATTTCCTTTTTATCCGCCACGCCATCGTTGTCCAAATCTTCAAAAAGCCAGATGTTGGGGATGGACCAGCCGACGCACTTCCACGTCAGCTTCTGGCTGCCATCGCTGGCCGGGCTTTGGAACGGATAGAGGCCGATCGGGATGTTCAGGTTGGTGGCAAAGGTCGTGACCTTGCGCGCGCGCCCATT
>JANOAY010001064.1:0-1534 GCA_031411375.1 Pedosphaera sp.
GCGTGTGGAACCCGGAGGAAAACTCGACATTCAAAGGCGTGATCACGGGCCGGCGCCTGCCGTGAGGGGAGCCGGTCCCGGGCGGCGGCGGGCGCGGAATCAGTGCTTCGTGCGACGGGAAGTTTTCTTCGGCGGGTCGTCGTCGCCCTTGTCCTTGTCCTTGTTCAAATCCTCGTCGCTCAGGTGGAACTTGTGCAGCACGCGGTGCGCGATGGGCGAGAGCAGCAGGCCCATCAGCGAGATGAAGACCACGCCGCTGAACAGGGCGTAGAGCGAGGCGAAGATTTTCGCCGCGTCCGACCGCAGCACATCCACCGGCCCCATGCCCGTGAGAATCATGGCCGCATTCAGCAGCGCATCAATCCACGGCAGACCCGCGATGAAATGGTAGCCGGCCACTCCGATGCCGAGCGCGAAGACGATGATGGCGAGGGCCAGCGCGAGACAGGTCAGCAACCGACGATAAAAAATGCGGGCCGGGAGGAGAGGTTCGTGACGGTGTTCAAACACGCGCGCAGTCTAGCTGTTCAGTAGGACAGGCTTCCAGTCCTTGTCATCGCTCAGATCATTCACCGCGCATCGTTGAATCCTGAAAGGATTCGGATAAATCAGCCCAGCGTTGCGCCGCCGTGGCGCTACGCTGGGTGGGCGATGTGGTGAGAGAACAACTCTGAAAGAGTTGAATCAAGGGTTGGCGGGCGAAGCCGTGATGCAACTCTTTCAGAGTTGGGGAATCTTTTTTGATGTTCCACCCAGGGTAGCCTCGCGGACTCGGCAACCCTGGGCTGGATGATTCAATCCTTTCAGGATTGGGCCATGTGACCATCAATCCCGCGTCGCCTTCATCGCCAATCGGATGATGCGCTCGATGAGTTGCGGATACGTCAGCCCCGCCTTCATCGCGGACTGCGCGAAGTCTTCGTCCGCCGCGAGAATCGGATTCGGATTCGCCTCGATGAAATAGACTTCGTTCTTCGGCGTGAGCCGCAGGTCGAGCCGCGCGTAGCCATCAATGGTCAGCAGATGGTAGATGCGTTTGCAGGTCTTCTGGATGTTGGCGACGACGGCGGGGTCGAGTCCCTCCGCGAACTGGTTCTGCAAGCCCCAGCGCTTGCGATATTCCTCGTCCCACTTCGCGCGGTAGGTGGCGATCTTCGGCTCGTCCGGCGGCACTTCTTTGAAGATGAGTTCGCGGATCGGAAACACGTCGAGGCGGTGCTGCCCCATCACGCTCACGTAAAGTTCGCGCCCCTCGATGTATTCCTCGGCGATGGCGTCGTTGACAATTTTCTCGTGGATGAACTGCACGCGTTCCTTGAACTGCTCGTCGTTCTCCACGAACGACGCCTGCGAAATGCCGAGCGACGCCTCCTCCTTCAGCGGCTTGATCAGGATGGGAAACTTGAGCTGGCGCGGACGCGCGATGCGCTTGCCGCGCGCGATGGTCGTGAACGCGGCGGTGTGAATGCGGTGGTAGCTGAGAATTTTTTTCGAGATGGCCTTGTGCTTGCACAGCGTCAGTCCGGTCGAACCG
>JANOAY010001065.1:0-2960 GCA_031411375.1 Pedosphaera sp.
TACGGTGCGTTCGGCATGGGCGCGGTCGCGGGGCTGATGTATCTCACGCAGGAGCGCAACTTGAAACAGCACAAGCTGCGCGCGCTCACCGCCTTCATGCCGCCCATCCAGCGGCTCGAACTCGTCATCCGTGTGCTGCTCATCGTCGGCTTTGTGCTGCTCAGCGGCGCGCTCATCATCAGCGCGCTGTTCATGCGGCAGCAGGGACTGTCACTGACCGCCGACTTCAAGATTCTTTGGGCGCTCTTCGTGTGGGCGCTCTATCTCGCGCTGCTCGTCATGCGCTGGAAATTCTGGCAGGGCGGACGCCGTTTCGCGTGGGGTTCCATCGTGGTCTTCGCGTTCCTGCTGCTCACGTTCTGGGGTTCGAGCCTCATGTCGCCGATTCACCGACCCTGATATGGATGTCGTCGTCATCGGCCTCAGCCATCATTCGTCACCGGTCACGGTGCGAGAGAAGTTTGCTTTCGCGGAGGCGAAGATTCCTGTCGCGCTGCAAACGCTCCGCGAGTCCGGTCTCGCCGATGAGGCGGTGATTCTCTCGACCTGCAACCGCGTGGAAATCTACGCCGCCACTTCGCTGGAGCCGCGCCGTGCCTTCGCCGAGCTTCAGGAGTTTCTCGTCCGCACGCACGACTACCGCGAACCGCTCGGGGATGAACTCTACAAATTCGCCGGCCAGGAAGCCGTTGAGCATCTCTTCAAAGTCGCGTCCGGTCTCGACTCGATGGTTCTCGGCGAGACGGAAATTCTCGGCCAGCTCAAGAAAGCCTACGACCTCGCGCTGCAAAACCGCCACACCGGCGCGCGCCTCAACAAAACATTCCAGCGCGCCTTCAACGCCGCCAAGCACATCCGCACCGAGACGAGCATCCAACGTGGCAGCATCTCCGTCGCCTCCGTCGCCGTGGAACTGGCAGAGAAAATATTCGATTCGCTGAACCACCGGCAGGTCATGGTCATCGGCGCGGGCGAGACGAGCGAGAAGGCCGCACGCGCCCTGCTTTCACGTGGCGCGCACAGCGTCATCGTGTCGAACCGCTCGCACGAACGCGCCGTGGCGCTGGCTGGCGAACTGGGCGGACGCGCCGTTCACTTCGAGGAATGGGCGAAGGAGTTTGCCAACATTGACATCGTGATCAGCAGCACCAGCGCGCCGCATTACGTCCTCGACCGCGCGAAGCTCGAACCGCTGATGAAGCTGCGCAAGAACCGCGCGCTGCTGCTCATTGACATCGCCGTGCCGCGCGACATTGAGCCGGAAGTCAATTTCATGGAGGACGTTTACCTCTACAACATTGATGACCTCCAGGCCATCGCCTCCGACCACCTGCGCCAGCGCAAAGAAGAGATCACACGCTGCGAAGCGATCATCCGCGAAAAGGCCCGCGGACTTTTTGAACCCTCGGGACGCTCTCCGTTGAACAGCGATTCCAAACCTGCTTTCGGACACGAATGATTCGCATCGCCTCACGCGGCAGCGCCTTGGCGCTCGCCCAAGCAAACATGGTTCTCGCCCAATGCCGCGCGGCATTTCCGGGCGAGACGTTTGAGCTGAACATCATCAAGACCACGGGCGACAAATTGCAAACAGCCTCGCTCGCCAGCGGGAATTTGCCGAAAGGTTTGTTCACGAAGGAAATTGAGGAGGCACTGCTCGATGGCTCCGGCGATCTCGCCGTCCATAGCCTGAAAGATTTGCCCACGGAGCTGCCGGCCGGGTTGAAACTCGGTGCAGTCAGCACACGCGCGGATGCGCGCGATGTGCTGGTGCGGCGGGCGGATGAAGGGATCTCAAATCTCAAATCTCAAATCTCAAATCTTCCGCAGAGCGCCACCGTCGCCACCAGCAGCACACGGCGGCGCGCGCAACTGCTCCACGCGCGGCCCGATCTGAAAATCGTGGAGATTCGCGGCAACGTCGGCACACGCCTGCGGAAGCTCGCGGAGCAAACCGAACTCGACGCCATCGTGCTTGCGGCGGCGGGACTGGAGCGGCTGCACTTCAGCACCGCAGGCACGACGCAACTTTCCGGCGCGGACGTTCCAGCGGGCTTGATCGCCACGCCGATTCCCGTGGAGGAAATGCTGCCGTGCGTCGGGCAGGCGGCGCTCGGAATCGAAATCCGCGAGAACGATCCGCGCCTCGAACGCATCATCGCTGCGCTGAACGATTCCATCACGCAGGCGTGCGTCACCGCCGAGCGCGCCTTCCTGCGCGCGATGGGCGGAGGGTGCCAGTTGGCGGTCGGGGCGTATGCAGAACTGCGCGGGGAGCAGTTGCGGCTGCGGGCGATTTCTTTTCTCGGCGCAACGCCGCGACAAGGCGAGCGCAGCGATGCCGCTACCGAGGCCGTAAGCTTGGGTGAATTGCTGGCACGCGAATTACGTTGAGGCTCCGGCGCGCGGACTTTCCAGTCCGCAGCAAGCTGCTGAGTATGGAGGCCCAAGGATTTTCTGACGCGTCCGTCCGTTCGAGGCCCGCTGCGGGCTGAAAAGCCCGCGCGCCTACTCGGAAAAGGGCGACTGCTCCCACAATCTCCGGCTCTTCTTCGTGGGGCGGCCTTGCCCTTTGCTCCAGTGGAAGGTCGGCGCGAGCGCGGCTTCGCGGGCTTTCTCGTATTCGGCGGGCGGCGTCAGGTCTTCCAGGAATTCAGGAACCAGTTTCGCTCCCACGCGGCCGGGCGGCACGGCCAGCGCCTTCACGGTGCGCTGCACGCCGTGCGCCTTGGCGGAAATGATTTCGCCCGGATGCACGTCGCGCGCGGGTTTCGCGGGCTGGCCGTTGACGAGAACTTTTCCATCCTTGCACGCGGCGGCGGCGAGCGCGCGCGTCGTGAACAGGCGCACGGCCCAGAGCCATTGATCGAGGCGGCGGGCGTCGCTCATGGGTTTGTAATCAAGGTCTGCACGAGCGCGTCGAGCTGCGCGGCGGTGTGCTCGCTGGACAGCGCGAAACG
>JANOAY010001066.1:0-3544 GCA_031411375.1 Pedosphaera sp.
GATCCTCCGGCGGTTTCTCCTTCGCGTACCAAGTCAGTTTCACTGGCGGCAACGCGCCGCGCGCGGGCAGGTCCATCACTACTTTCGAGGACGCGGGATAGCCTTCCGCATCTCGCTCGGAAGGCCACGCTTCCAATCGAATCACGACTTGGCTCGCGCCGGGATTCTTGTCCTTCTGCCAGAGCTGCTCCAAATGTAGCGCGCGGAACATGATGTTCGCGGTGTGGCAGGCGAAGTCTCCGACGATGCCGCTGCCGAACGCGCGCCACGCGCGCCACGCTGCGGGCACGTAGGCGGGGCTGTAGGGACGGTGCTCCGCCGGGCCGAGCCACAAGTCCCAGCTCAAGCCATCCGGCACGGGCGGCGTCTCGGTCGGGCGTTTCATCGGGCCGTTGCCGCCGTCGAACCACACATGCGCCTCGCGGACTTCGCCAATGACGCCGCCCCAGACCAGTTCCACGGCGCGACGCAGTCCGCGCTCGGCGGAACCTTGGTTGCCCATTTGCGTGACGAGCTTGCTGTTACGCGCGGCGGTCTCGCGCATGACGCGCGCCTCGTGAACGGTGCGCGTCAGGGGCTTCTCGCAATAGACGTGCTTGCCCAGCTTCATCGCCGCTACCGCCGCGACGGCGTGCGTGTGATCGGGCGTGGCGACGAGCACGGCATCAATGCCTTTTTCCATCTCGTCGAACATCTTGCGGAAGTCCTGATAGCGCTTCGCCGCCGGATGCTTTTGGTAGATGTCCCCTGCCCGCTTCGCATCCACATCGCAGAACGCGACGAGGTTGTTCCCCAGGCGATGAAAGGCATCAAGGCTGCCGCGCCCCTGACCGCCCACGCCGATGCCGGCGATGTTCAGCTTGCTGTTCGCCTCGTAGGCAAAGGCCAGCTTGCTGTTGCGGAGGATGAGGAGTCCCGCGCCAGCGAGGGCGGACTTGCGGAGAAAGCTGCGGCGATTGAAGGCGTGTTTCATGGCAGAAATAGATTCACGAGTTGGCGGTGATTTCGTGGCGACCGTATCCAGCCGACTCTGACCGGACAATGAAAATGCCGTTTTGTGCTGACGCTCCCGGATTACAATCGGTATTGCCGTTGGGAACGGGGCGCTCAGTCCCGGCCTTGAAATTGCCATGCTTGAAATCTGTATTGATGGCGTCGCCTCCGCTCGTGCCGCTCGTGCCGGCGGAGCGGATCGCGTCGAACTCTGCGCCAATCTGCCCGAAGGCGGAACCACGCCCAGCGCGGGCATGATCCGCGCCGTTCGCTCCGCGTTCGCCGGCGGACTGATGATCCTGATTCGCCCGCGCGGCTACGACTTCCTCTACTCTGAGGATGAGATGCAGGCCATGCGGCACGACATTCAGGTGGCTCGTGATCTGGGCGCGAATGGTGTGGTGATGGGCTGCCTCACGCGCACCGGACAGGTGGACGTGCCGAATTGTCAGCGCCTCATGGCCGCAGCGGGCGGACTCGATCTCACCTTTCATCGTGCCTTCGACATGACCCGCAGTCTCACCGAAGCGCTCGAAGACATCATCAAGTTGGGCATCAAACGCGTCCTGACTTCTGGCGGTCAGCCTGATGCGGTGGCGGGGACTTCGATCATCGCCGAGCTAGTGCGGCAAGCCGACGGGCGCGCATCCGTCATGCCCGGCGGCGGCGTGACGGAAACAAATCTCGCCCAGCTTGTTCGCGCCACGGGTGTGCGGGAAGTTCACCTCAGCGCCCGTCACGTCGTCCGCAGCGGGATGGAGTTTCTCAATCCGCATTGCTCAATGGGCACCCACTCCAAGAACCACGAATACGAGTGGCGCGAAGCCAGCGTGGATAAGATCGAGCTCGCCCGGAAAGCGCTCACCAATGCCCTTTACGGGCAGAAGTGTGAACTTTTTTAGCGTTGGAGAAATCCTCCAATCGCCAATGCCGAAAGACACTGAAGCGAATTCGCAAGTGAACAAAGGGAACAACGGCAACCAGTAATTTTTCGCCGAAGACGCAAACCGTGCTGACGGGGAAGTTGGCGACCCTACCGGGAATCGAACCCGGGCTCCCTCCGTGAAAGGGAGGTGTCCTAACCGCTAGACCATAGGGTCAGTCGCCAAGAGCGGCGAAATATAGGGAGCGACTTTTCCTTGTCACGAAGTTTTTCCCGCCAGGGAGAAAAACGAGCGTGAGCCGAGAGGTTTCCGCCCTAATTTCTCTTTCACCCCAGCATGGAGCGAGCGCTCCCCAGCTCCGCAAATTCAACCCAGAAGTGAACGAACCTTCGCTCCGCTCTCCGCCGCTGACGCGTGGCAAATCGTCTGCCAGCCGCGCAGCGACGCCGCTTCCACATTTTCCGGCTTGTCGTCGAGGAACAGGATTTCTGCGTCGCGGCAACCGGTGCGCTGCTCGGTGATTTCGTAGATGCGCGCGTGCGGTTTGAGCGCGGCACATTCGTAGGAGAGGACATAGCCGTCGAAATTCGCGAAGAACGGAAAGCGACGGCGGATGTGGCTGATGGCAATGTCGTTGGTATTCGAGAGAATGAAAGTCGGCACGCCGCGCGCGCGAATCTCGGCGTGCAACGCAAGCATCTCAGGCAGTTCAGTGAAGATGTCGCCGAAGGGCGCGGCGAATTCCTCGAAGCCACCGCAAAAGCCGATTAGCGCTTTCACCTCCGTGAAAAATTCCTGCGTCGTCATCTGCCCGCCCTCGTAGCGGAACAGGAGCGGCGTCTGGTCAATGACGGCGCGAACTTCAGCAGCACTGGCGGTCGAGTTTTCCGCAAGGCGGCGCGCGGCGAGTCCGTAGTCGAAATCCACCAGCACCTTGCCGAGATCGAAGACGACAACTTTTGGTTTCAACTCATCTCCCTCCGGCCTTCGAGCGCGCGAGTCAGCGTGAGGTCGTCGGCGAAATCGAGGCCGCTGCCAGCGGGCAGACCGTGGGCGATGCGTGTCACCTTCACGCCGCGTGCGCCGAGCTGCTTCGCGAGGTAGTAGCTGGTGGCGTCGCCTTCCACGTCGGTCGGCAGGGCCAGCACGACTTCGCGAATCGGCTCCGTCTTGAACCGCGCTTCGAGCTGACTGATGCGGAGATCTTCGGGGCCGACGCCGTTGAGCGGAGAAATTTTTCCACCGAGCACATGGTATTTGCCGCGAAAGAAGTTTGCCTTCTCGACGCTCAGAATATCCGTGGGCCGCTCGACCACACAAACGAGCGAAGCATCACGCCGAGCGTCGCCGCAGATGGCGCACGGGTCCACCTCCGTGAGCGCGCCGCAAATCGAGCACAGCCGGATGCGCTCGCGCGCGGTGACAATTGTTTGCGCGAGCTGCCGCACGCCCGGCTCATCCGCCTGCACGAGATGCAAGGCGATGCGCTCGGCGGAACGTGGGCCAACGCCAGGCAGCCTGCCCAGCGCAGCGGTGAGGGCGATGATGGGTTCGGGAAGCATGAGATGATGCGTGACGGGCGACTGATGCTTCTCACGCACCAAGTTCCGGGATCACATCCCCGGCAAATTCAGCCCCTGCGTGATCTTGCCCATCTCGGCGTTGGA
>JANOAY010001067.1:0-2280 GCA_031411375.1 Pedosphaera sp.
CCGGCACGGCGCGCGTGGCGGGCTTCGATGTCTTTACCGAGGCGGACGAGGTGCGCCGCCACATCGGCTACATGCCGGAGAACAATCCGCTGCACCGCGAGATGCGCGTGCGCGACTAGTTGAAATTCCGCGCGCGGCTGAAGGGCATGAGCAGCGCCCGTTCGCGCGAGCGCGTGGACACGGTGATTGAACAGTGCGGCCTCGGCGACGTGAGCAAGCGCGTCATCGCGCATCTCTCGAAAGGCTATCAGCAACGCGTCGGTCTCGCGGACGCGCTTTCGCACGAGCCGGATTTGATCATCCTCGACGAGCCGACGGCCGGACTCGACCCGAACCAGATTCGCTCGGTGCGCCAGTTGATCAAAGACCTCGCAGGCAAGCACACCGTGCTGCTCTCCACGCACATCCTGCCCGAGGTGGAAGTGACGTGCAGCCGCGTGCTCATTCTCCACGAAGGCCGCGTGCTGGCCGATGACACGCCGCGCAATCTGGAAAAGCTGATGAGCAAAGGCGGCCGCGTGGTCGCGGAAATCGCCGCGCCGCTGCACGAGCTGCACGAGATTTTTGAAGCAGCGGTCGAGGTGGAAGGTTTCGACCTCGCGCTAGCAGAGGGCGATTACGTCCGCTGCTCGCTCACCGCGCGTCCGGGGCTGGACGTGCGCGAACAAATTTACCGCATGACGCGCGACCGCGATTGGAAGCTGCGCGAACTGACGCGCAGCGCGCATTCACTCGAAGACATTTTTGTCCGCATCACGCGGCCCAACCAGGAGGATGAAGTCTGATGCGTGTGTGGCTGACTCTCGTGCGCCGCGAACTGGCCGGCTCCTTCGTCTCATGGACGGGTTACACGGTTATCGCCGTGGTGGCGTTCCTGTTCGGGCTGTCGTTCTGCATCCTGCTCAAGCAGATGAACCTGAGCGAGTCGGACAAGCCGCTCACGGAAATGTTCTACGACTCGCTGTCGCTGTTCATGTGGATGATTCTGCTGCTGGCCTCGCCGCTCATCACCATGCGCACGTTCGCGCACGAGAAATTCAGCGGCACCTTCGAGACGCTGATGACCACGCCGGTCAGCGACTTGCAAGTGGTGCTGGCGAAATTTTTTGGCGCGCTCTTCTTCTACATCGTGCTGTGGAGTCCGCTCGTGGGGTGCATGTTTGTAGTGCGGCACTTCAGCAACGACCCCACGGCCATTGATCCCGGCACGCTGGGCAGCACGCTGCTGGGCATTGGGCTGCTCGGCGCGCTTTACATGGCGATGGGTTGCTTCGCGTCTTCGCTCACGCGCAGCCAGATCGTGGCGGCGATGATCGCGCTGGCGCTGGGCGTGTCGCTGTATCTGTTGAGCTTCCTGTCCTACGCGGTCGTGGGGCAGACCGGCTGGATGGCGATGATTTTCAACCACGTTTCGCTCATCGAGCAGATGCGGGATTTCGCGCGCGGCGTGGTGGACATCCGTCCGGTGATTTTATACCTGTCGCTGACCACGCTGTTTTTGTTCCTCACCTTGAAGTCCGTCGAAAGCCGGAGGTGGAAATGAGCGACGAGCCAAAACCTCGGCTGAGTTTTTCCTGGGCGCGACGCTGGGGCGCGGCGCTGAACCTCGTCATCACCGTCGCCGCCGTGCTCGCGCTCGTGGCGATGTTCAACTACCTCGCCATCCGCCATTACACGCGCTTCCACCTGAACCGCAGCGCCGAGGCCGCGCTCTCCTCGCGCACGCGCGAAGTTCTCGCCGCGCTCACGAACACGGTGAAGGTCATCGTGTATTTCGACGAGAACGACCTGTTGTTCCCGCGCGTGAAGGGGCTGCTCAAGGAGTATCAGTTCGCCAGCCCGCGCATCCAGGTCGAGTACGTGGACTACATGCGCGACGTGGCGGCGGCGCTGAAAGTGAAAGAGGAATACAAGCTCACCTCCGACAGCCGCGACTTGGTCATCTTCGAGTCCGGAGCCAACAGGGTCATGGCCAGCGGCACAGATCTTTCTGATTACGACATCAACAACGTCGTCGCTGGCCGGAGCAAGGATTTCATTCGGACGCATTTCAAAGGCGAACTGGTCTTCACGTCGAAAATCTATGCTGTCGCCGCCGGCAAAAAGACCGTGGCCTACTACATGGTGGACAACGGCGAGCATTCCGTGGACGGCGATCTGGCCGACGGCTACGGCAAATACGTGGCGCTCTTGCGTGACGAAAATAATTTCGAGGTCCGCCCGCTACGCCTCATCAGCACGAACGAAGTTCCCGCCGATTGCAGCCTGCTTATCATCGCC
>JANOAY010001068.1:0-5691 GCA_031411375.1 Pedosphaera sp.
CCTCAGCGACGTGCAGGGCGACGTCGGCAAACTCATCTACGGCGGCTACGACATTGACGAACTCGCGGGCAAGGTCAGCTACGAGGAAGTCGTCTATCTGCTGCACCACAATCATCTCCCCAACCGCGCGGAACTCGACGAGTTGAAATCGGCGCTGGTGGCCTATCGCGAAATCCCCAAGGGCGTGATCGACATCATCAAGAAGTTCCCGAAGAACACGCCGCCCATGCACGCGCTGCGCACGGCGGTTTCGGCGCTGGGCTGCTTCGACACGATTGCCGACGACGACTCGATGGACGCGCAGCGGCGCAAGGCCCGCCGGCTCATTGCGCAGATTCCCGTGTGCGTCGCCTACGCGCATCGCGCGCGGCAGAAGAAGGAATTGATCCACCCGGACCCAGCGCTCGGCGAGGCGGCGAATTTCCTCTACATGATCAACGGCGAGAAGCCGAACGACGAGATGGTGAGCACGATGGACATGTGCTACGTCCTGCACGCCGACCACGGGATGAACGCTTCAACGTTCAGTGCGCGCGTGACCATTGCGACGCTCTCGGACATGTATTCGGCCATCACCACGGCCATCGGGACGCTCAAAGGCCCGTTGCACGGCGGCGCGAACGAAGGCGTGATCAAGATGCTCCAAGAAATTGGCACGCTGGAAAAAGTGGACGAATACATCGAGGACGCGCTCGCGAACAAACGCAAGATTATGGGCATCGGCCATCGCGTTTACAAAGTGCTCGACCCGCGCGCGCCGCATCTCCAGCGCATGGCGAAAATTCTCAGCGCCAAGGTGGGCGACGCGAAGTGGATTCAGATGAGCGAGCGCATTGCGCAAATCATGCTCGAGAAAAAGGGCCTGAACGCGAACGTGGATTTCTATTCCGCCACGGTTTATTGGTCGCTTGGCATTCCCACGGATTTGTTCACGCCCATCTTCGCCATCGCGCGCACCAGCGGTTGGACGGCGCATGTGCTGGAGCAACTCGCGGACAACCGGCTGATTCGCCCGCAGTCGCTCTACACCGGGCCGGTGGGATTGAAAGTGGTGCCGATTGACCAACGATGATTTTTTTGAAACCGCCGTCGGAGTTGTTTCGACGGCGGTTTCGTTTTGACCGGCAGAGATTTTACCAAATGAACATTCACGAATACCAAGCGAAGCTGTTGCTCAAACAATACGGGGTTGCCGTGCCGCCGGGCGACGCGTGCAAGACCGTCGAGGAAGCGCAGGTCGTCGCCGAAAAGATTTTTGCTGCTGGCAACAGGCTCTCGGTCGTCAAGTCGCAGATTCACGCGGGCGGGCGCGGCAAGGGCGTGTTCAAGGACGGCTTCAAGGGCGGCGTGAAACTCGGCAAGTCCGCCGAGGAAACGGTGGCGCTCGCGAAGGCCATGCTCGGCAATACGCTCGTGACCAAGCAGACCGGGCCGGAAGGCCGCGTCGTCAGCACCGTGCTCATCGCGGCGGCGGAGGACATCAAGAAAGAGTTTTATCTCGCGGTGCTGCTCGACCGCGCGAACTCGCGCCCGCTGATCATGGCCAGCACCGAGGGCGGCGTGGACATCGAGGAAGTCGCCGAGAAGACGCCGGAGAAAATCATCAAGGAGCATGTTGACCCTGCGCTGGGTTTCCAGCCGTGGCAGGGGCGCAAGATTGCCGCCGCGCTTGGACTGAAAGGCGATCTCGCCGGACAGTGCGGAAAGCTGCTCGCGGGCGTTTACAAAACGTGGTGGGAAGCCGACGCTTCGATGGTGGAAATCAACCCGCTCTGCATCTGTGTGGGCGCGGACGGCAAGGAGAAGCTCGTCGCGGTGGACGCCAGGATCGGCCTCGATGACAACGCGCTCTACCGCCACAAGGACATTCAGGAGATGCGCGATCTCGCCGAAGAATCGCCGCTCGAAATCGAAGCCAGCAAGTTCAACTTGAACTACATCAAGCTCGACGGCTCCATCGCCTGCCTCGTCAACGGCGCGGGACTCGCGATGGCCACGATGGACATCATCCAGCACTTCGGCGCGAACCCCGCGAACTTCCTGGACGTGGGCGGCGGCGCGAGCAAGGAGCAGGTCACGGCCGCGTTCAAAATCATCCTGAGCGATCCGAGCGTGAAGGCGATCTTCGTGAACATTTTTGGCGGCATCATGGACTGCAATGTCATCGCCACCGGCATCGTCGCGGCGGTGAAGGAAACCGGATTGACCCTGCCGCTCGTCGTGCGCCTCGAAGGCAACAACGTGGCGGCAGGGAAAAAGACTTTGGCCGAAAGCGGCCTCACGATTATCAACGGCGACTCGATGGCAGATGCGGCAAAGAAAGTCGTCGCGGCGGTCAAATAATTTGGGTGATGGATGACGGTCGTGGGCGGTGAACGGCGGGCCAAGCCAAAACCAAAGGTGGACGAGGTGGAGCAGCTCAAGCGGCTCATCGCCATCCAGACTCAGATCGTGGAACTGGCCAAAGAAAATGAACTCACGGAACAACAATGCGCCACGCTGCGACACGAACTGTCGCAGTCACGGCGGCGTCCTGCCGAGCGGTGGTCGCCGCTGCGGTGGCTCCGTGCCGTGGTGCAACGCTTCACGAAGCGCGCGTCGTAAGGAGGCTTATGATCAAGGTCTCTGAAATTGCGTTTAGCTGTTACCCGGTCACGGACATGAAGCGCGCCCGCGCGTTTTACGAGGGAGTGCTGGGCTTGAAAGCCACGATGGCCCACGGCGAACCGGGCGGAATGCAGTGGACGGAATACGACATCGCCAGCGGCACGCTCTCCATCGGCGCGGGCGCACCGGACTGGAAGCCGAGCGTGAACGGCTGCTCGGTCGGCCTGGAAGTGGAAGACTTCGACGCGGCCATCGCGCACCTGCGGACCAGTAACGTGAGGTTCCACATGGAGCCGTTCCCCACGCCGGTCTGCCAGATGGCTTTTATTCTCGATCCCGACGGCAACGCGATTTGCATTCACAAGCGCAAGGCCGGACACCACTGATTATTGTTCACTGAATACTTCTAACTGACATGGCTATTCTCGTTAAACCCGACACCAAACTTCTCATCCAAGGCATCACCGGCGAATTCGGTGCGCGCCACGCCAAGCTCTCCATTGATTACGGCACGCAAGTCGTCGCCGGCGTCACGCCCGGCAAGGGCGGACAGTTCTTCGAGCATGGCGGCGCGAAGGTTCCGATCTTCGACACTGTGGCGGACGCCGTGAAGCAGAGCGGCGCGACCGCGAGTGCCGTGTTCGTGCCGCCGCCGTTTGCTGCCGACGCGATTCTCGAAGGCGTCGATGCCGGACTCGATCTCGTCGTCGCCATCACCGAGGGCATTCCCGTGCGCGACATGGTGCGGGCGAAGCAGGCGATGGCCGGCAGCAAAACGCGGCTCATCGGGCCGAACTGCCCCGGCATCGTCACGCCCGGCACGGGCAAGGATTCGCACGGCGGCTGCCGCATCGGCATTGCGCCCGGCTACATTCACAAGAAGGGCAACATCGGCGTGGTCTCGCGCAGCGGCACGCTGACTTACGAAGCCGTGTGGCAGCTCACCTCGCGCGGTGTCGGCCAGTCCACCTGCGTCGGCATCGGCGGCGATCCGGTCAACGGCACGTCGCACCTTGATGTGATCAAACTCTTCATGGCTGATCCGGAGACCACGGGAATCATCATGATTGGCGAAATCGGCGGCAGCGCCGAAGAGGAAGCCGCCGAGTGGATCAAGCAACACGGCACCAAACCTGTCGCCGGATTTATCGCGGGCGCGACCGCGCCGCCCGGACGACGCATGGGTCATGCGGGCGCGATTGTCAGCGGCGGCAAAGGCACGGCCGAAGCCAAAATTGAAGCCTTCAAGTCCGCCGGCATCGGCGTGGCCGTGACGCCCAGCGACATGGCCGACACGCTGTTGAAAATGATGTGAGTTAAAAATGACGAATGACGAATGACGAAGTGAGCGGCAAACGCCCTCGGCCATTCGTCATTCGGAATTCGTCATTCCCATGCCCGTCCTCGATTTCATCCTGAACTGCGCCGTGCTGCTGCTCTGGCTGAACGGGCGCAGCCGGCGGCTGACGAATCTCCCCAGCGTCCCCGGCATCGCGCTCATCGCCACACTCAAAAGCGCGCAGCGCAAACCGTCGGACCGGTGGCCTTCACATCTCGCGCTGGCCGTGCTGCTGTTCGCGCGCGCGATTCTCTACTGGCAGGTCGGGAACGCCGCGCGCTGGATGCCGACCATTCCGCTGGGACCGATCACGCTGCATTTCCGCCACGACATGTTCATGCCCATGCTGCTGTTCTCGCTGCTCGGTTTTCTGTTCTTTCTCGCGGTGTTTTATTTCTCGCTGCTGCTGCTGGCGGTGGTGAATCGAGACGGGCTGGAGAACAACGCTTGGGTGGCGCTCGTCCGCGCGCATCTCGGTCCGCTCGCGCGCTGGTCTGCGCCGGTGCTGCTGCTCGTTCCGTTCGTGATCACCTTTCTACTTTGGCTCGCGCTGGGGCCGGTCTTCGGCTGGTTGCAGCTCGCCGCACCGGCTTCATCCTTCGCGCAACTCGCGAAACAGGCGCTGGTCATGGGACTCAGCGCGTGGCTGCCGTGGGCTTACGTTATGGCGGGTGTGTTCGCGCTGCACTTCCTGGCGAGCTACGTCTATTTCGGCAGCGCACCGTTCTGGAATTTCATCAGCGCCACCGCGCGCCAGTTGCTCCGCCCGCTCACGCCGCTGCCGTTGCGTTTGGGTAAACTGGACTTGGCTCCGCTGCTGGGACTCGCGCTGACGGTGGCGGTCATCATTTACGCCCCGCGCGGGCTGACGTGGCTGTACGAGCGACTGGCGGTTTGAATTGTGCAGGCGCAGCGGGATGCTGTCCGCCACTCCGCCGCGTTGACGCTCTTTTCGCCGCCCATTAGCTTCGCCGCATGATTGATGTCGCCGAGATTCCCGCCACCGTGAATCGCTTCGAGACCAAGGCGCACACGCCGCCGCCGAACCTCGACGCGCTTTCCCGCGACATCCTCGCGCTGAAGAAGAAGCTCAACGCCGTCATCCTCGCGCACAATTATCAGGTGCCGGAAATTCAGGACATCGCCGACTACGTGGGCGACTCGCTTGGCCTCGCGCAGCAGGCGGCGAAGACAACGGCGGACGTGATCGTGTTCTGCGGCGTTCACTTCATGGCCGAGACGGCGAAGATTTTGAACCCGAACAAGATCGTGGTGCTGCCGGACAAGGACGCGGGCTGCTCGCTCGAAGAAAGCTGCCCCGGCCCGAAGCTCAAGGCGTTGCAGGACACGAATCCGAACTTCTGGACCATCGCCTACATCAATTGCAGCGCGGAGGTGAAGGCGCTCTGCGACGTGATTTGCACCAGCGGCAACGCGGTGAAGATCGTCAACGCCGCGCCGAAGGATCGCGACCTTCTCTTCGTGCCGGATGAAAATCTCGGCGCGTGGGTCATGGAGCAGACCGGCCGTCCGATGACGCTCTGGCGCGGCAACTGTTACGTCCACGTCGAGTTCACGCACGCGAGCATCACCCGCATCCGGCGCGAGCATCCCGGCGCACCGCTGGTCGCGCATCCCGAGTGCACGAAGGCCGTGCGGATGCTGGCCGATGAAGTGTGCTCAACAGAGAAGATGGTGAGCTACTGCAAGAATTCCCCGGCGCGGGCCATCATCATCGCGACCGA
>JANOAY010001069.1:0-2170 GCA_031411375.1 Pedosphaera sp.
AAGCGACCGCACTCCAAATGCTGGCGCGCAGCATCAGACGCCTCCTCCTTCGCGGAGCGTTTGGAGTGCGGTCGCTTCAGCGCCGCTTTTTCCGAGCCACCGGACGGCGACACCTCGGAGATTCACCAGTCACGGAGCAGAAATTTCCACATGCTCGGAACTCATGTGCCGGCCCTGCTCATCCTTGATGGCGAAGAAGGCGACCAGCGGGCGGGCCTCGGGCAGGCTCACGCCAATGCGATGGCCTGAGACAAACGCCGGCACCGTGCGCCACTCGCGCTTCTGCCAAGGGCCGGAGTTCGTGGTGTAACAGAGGGAAACATTCTGGAATGCGACGTCCTGATCCACGGTGGCGCTGATGGTCGCGCCGGAAACAACCGGCAGCGCGATGCGGGCCAGCGCAGGTTCACGACGCAGCACGCTGTCCACAAACGCGTCCACTTCCGGGAACGTCCAGATGTGGCCGTGCGGACGATTCACGGCGACGGAGACATGGCGAAATTTCTTCGGCACGAGGCGATATGACTTCTGGTAGCTGTCCAGCGGGTAGGCGAAATCCGTGGTGCCGTTGACGAAGAGAATCGGGCGTCGCACCTGGCCGAGAGACGCGCTGGGATCAAAAAGCTTCAGCCAGAGCGCGCGAGATTCGGGTGCCATCCGTGCGAGTGAGTTGCTGGTCCAATAGCTATTGTCACCGAGAAAGCCACAGCCGTACACCGGCACCGCGACCTGAAAGCGCAGATCGATTCCCGCCACGATGCACGTCAGATATCCGCCCCAACTGATGCCGGTGAGTCCGACGCGATTTACGTCCACCTCTGGCAGCGAACGCAGCAACGAGTGCGCGCGCACCACCGCCGCGACAGCGTGGTAACTCCACATCCCACGCGCATCCGCCGTGGTAAAGTCACGAAACTTCACCGCGTCCGACTGATCCGGGCCGCCATCGGGCAAACGACCGCTCGGCCCATTCCCTGCCAGGTCCATCGCGATGGCGATGTAGCCGCGCTTGGCCCAGTGTTCCGCCCACGCTTTGAACGCCTTCCCGCCACCGCCATGCACCAGCACCATCGCGGGAAGTTTCTTTTGCGTGGGTTGGGCAGGCCGTCCGAAATAGGCGAAGACGCGCGTGGGCTTTCCGTTCAACGGTTCGCCTTCGTAATACAGTTCCTGCACCAACCCATTCGTGTCGCCCCAAGTCACAGTAGGAGCCGTGGCCAGTGATCGCATATCCCACGGCCCGGCGGTCGGCGGAAGCGATGAAGTGGCGCATCCCGCCAAAAGGGCGAGAAGACAAGTCAGCGCCAAGGCGGACCAGACGCGTGCTTGAGGGGCGGAGGAGGCAGGGACTGTTCGACGAATGAATGGATGCGAGGGGCGTGACATGGACTGACGATCTTCATCTGCGCGGGCGACGTCAATGGGCTTCAACGTCCCTCCAGCAACGGACGCGTCTTGAAGGCGGTCACAACACGAGACTGGAAAGTCTCGCAACCTGCCGGCTGGAAAGCCGGCGTTACGGCGCGGCGGCGATTTAGAAATACTTCTCCACGATCCACGCCGGTTGCCATTGGTCTGGCCGGCGCTCGAAGTTGTCGTAGCGAATTTCCAGCGGCCGGGGATTGGTGCTGGTGAGTGACTGCCGGTCTCCGGTGCGTTCCTGCCATTCGCGTAGCAGGCGGGTCAGGCGCTCGACCTCGCGCGGCTTTTGCGCGGCAAGATTCTTCCGCTCGTCCGGATCGTTCTTCAGATCGAACAACTGCTGATGGTTGACGCGCGGATAGACAATCAGCTTCCAGCGCTCGTCGCGCACGGCGCGCATGGTGTCGGTGAAGGGCAGGAACACCGAGTCGCGCACGGATTTTTTCTGACCAGTCCAGAGCGGCGTGAGGTCGTGACCGGCGAGATTCGGCGGCGGCGTGGCTCCGGCGGCGGCGCAGAGCGTGGGAAACAAATCGAGCAGGTAGGTGAAGGCGGTGGAGGACTTCCCGCGCGGCACGCCGGGGCCGGCGACGATGAGCGGCGATTTCATGCTGTGCTCGTACACGCTCTGCTTGCCGAGCAACCCGTGACTGCCCAGCGCCAGCCCGTGATCCGCCGTGTAAATGATGAGCGTGTTCGTGGCCTGCCCGCTCTGTTCGAGTGCGCGCAAAATGCGGCCCACCTGTTC
>JANOAY010001070.1:0-2153 GCA_031411375.1 Pedosphaera sp.
CGTTCCGTCCAGAAGGAAAGGCCGTCGGTCGCGCCCGCCGCCCACCGCGCCAAAAACCAGAGGCCATCGGGAGCCACCGGCGGCCCGTGAAAAAACCTTCCCAGCCAAGGGGCTGCGGGCTTTCATGGATGTGTCCATGGCTGAAAACAAAACCCAGTTCACCGGCGCGAGCGTGGAAGACTACCTCGCCTCCCGCGCCAGCGCCGAGCAGCGCGCAGACTGCGCCACGTTGATGAAGCTCCTCCACAACATCACCGGGGAGCCGCCGCGGATGTATGGGCCGAGCATCGTGGGCTTTGGCACCTACCGTTACACCTACGAGAGCGGGCGCACCGGCGAGGCGCCGCTGGCCGCCTTCGCCATTCGCGGGCGGGAACTGGTGGTGTATCTCTCGTGCGAGAGCGAGCCGCAGCAATCTCTGTTGCGCCAGCTCGGCCGGCACAAGATGGGCAAGAGCTGCCTCTACTTCAAACGCCTCGCCGACCTCGACCCGTCCGTGCTCGAAAAACTCGTCGGCGGTTCCATCGCGGAGACGCGGCGGCGGTATGGGTAGCGCGTGGGGCGCGTCGAAAACAAAGCCCGCAGTGAAGAGCAAACAAAGCAAGAATTCAGTTTACCGCAGCTTCGTTCAGGGAGTCGCGGTACGATAAAACCGTTTCGCTCCGTTGGTCACGGACCAATCCAAGTATTTCGCGTTGGTGCCAAAGTTGGTGCTGCGCCAGAGATCGGACCAAGCCCAGTTATTGGTTGCTGCTTGGAGGACAAAAGAGCGGTTACTCTCAATGTTAATGGAGACTTCGACCGGGCCCGAGGTTGCCATGCGGGCCACGGCAAGAGTGCCGGCAATGCTGGCGGATTGAAAAATCCCCGCCTGTCCGGCGGCCACATAAGTGCCAAGGCCGTAGGTGATGGACTTGGTTAAGCCCCCCATGGAATGCTGGAGCCAGTTGGAGCCGTTACTCGTTTCGTAAACAGCCCCGTTGTTGTTGGCCACAAACCGGTTGTCCGCAAAGCAAACATCATTGCCTACGGAGTTGGGGAACGGAAACCCACTCTGGGCCGAGAGCCTAGTCCAAGTGGAAAATGGCGACACCGCTGCGTAAGGAGGTCCTTCAAACCCGATGGCCAGGGCGGTGGTACCGTCGTACGCCACTCCTTGGAAATATTCCTGGTTGGCGGTGCCGCTACGATACGTCCAGGTCGTGCCATTCGGGGATGTCCAAATCCCCGTGCAAATGTCTCCGACGGCAATTAAAGAAGTCCCCGCGGTGCGAATAATGCGGGTGAAACTGGCCCGTCCGGGAGGGCTGAAGCCGTCACACGAAGCGGCATTGGTGAGCCTGATGGATTGCCAGTTGGTGGAGGGCGGAAACGGCGAAACCAGCACGCTCGGTTGGGTTCCGGGATTGAACGCCGCGGCGGCGACGACATAGAACCTCGATCCATCAGTCGTGACGTCCTGGAAATTTGCCAGTTGATTGGTCAGGACCACGTTGGTCCAAGTGATGGTATCAATGGAACCCAGCAACCGGCTGTTGCCCACGACTAGAAACGAACTGCCGTTGTAGGCCACGCCATAGTATTCATCGACAAAGGAGTTGGTGGCTCGCGTGATCCAGTTCACTCCGTTGGAAGAAGTGGTGATGACGCCGTTTGGGCCAACACCGATGAACATGCCGCCTACGAACCGAACGGTATTTACTTTGGCGGTGGAGCGCAGCGTCCATTGGTCAAGCGGGCTGTAGGCGGAAACGGTGGTGAGAAGAGCCGCCAAGAACATCAACGTCGCCCGGGTTTGCATGACTTAATTACTCACCCGCCCAACTTTTTTTGTCAATCGGGCGCAGCGTCCTTTGCATTTGGCATCCCCGTCCTTATGCTGGCTAAATTCTCTGAACACAGAATTCAGCGGTCATGGCGAAAGATTTCATCAAGGTCGGCGGCGCGAGGGAGCACAACCTCAAGAACATCTCCGTGGAGATCCCGCGCGACAAGCTGGTGGTCATCACCGGCTTGAGCGGGTCGGGCAAGTCGTCGCTGGCCTTTGACACGCTCTACGCCGAGGGGCAGCGCAAATACGTGGAGTCGCTCTCGGCTTACGCGCGGCAGTTCCTCGACCAGCTCCAGAAGCCGGACGTGGATTTCATCGAGGG
>JANOAY010001071.1:0-13230 GCA_031411375.1 Pedosphaera sp.
CAAAGCGGAAGCGAAGCCCGGCCTCTGGCTGCGGGATGTCCCTGCGCCCGTCACCGGCATCAACGACGTGCTCATCCGCGTCCACAAGACCGGCATCTGCGGCACCGACCTGCACATCTACAAATGGGATGCGTGGGCGCAGAAGACCATCCCCGTGCCGATGGTCGTGGGCCATGAATTCGTGGGCGAGGTCGTGGAGATTGGCTCGAACGTGAATGACTTCCGCATCGGCGACATCGTGAGCGCGGAAGGCCACGTCGTCTGCGGACGCTGTCGCAACTGTCTCGCCGGGCGTCGCCACTTGTGCGCGGACACCAAGGGTATCGGCGTCAATCGCGCCGGAGCGTTCGCGGAATTCATTTCCGTCCCGATGACCAACGTGTGGCATCACCAGCCGAACATTGACCGCGAGGTGGCTTCCATTTTCGACCCGTTCGGTAACGCCGTTCACACCGCGCTCTCCTTTGATGTGCTGGGGGAGGACGTTTTGATCACGGGCGCGGGACCCATCGGCATCATGGCGGCGGCCATCGTGAAGCACGCAGGCGCGCGGCATGTCGTCATCACCGATGTGAACGACTACCGGCTCGCGCTGGCGCGGAAGATGGGCACCATCGTCACGCATAACGTGAAGAGCGGCTCGCTGCAAAAAGTGCAGGAGGAACTGGGGATGAAAGAAGGCTTCGACGTGGGACTGGAAATGTCGGGCAACCCGTCGGCGTTTCGCGACATGATTGAAGCGATGGCGCACGGCGGGAAGATTGCGATGCTCGGCATCCCCTCTGAACAAATCGCCATCGACTGGAATAAGGTCGTGTTCAACATGCTGACCATCAAAGGCATCTACGGCCGTGAGATGTACGAGACGTGGTACAAGATGAGCGTGATGCTGGAGAGCGGCCTCGACATCCGGCCCGTCATCACGCACCGGTTTCACTACACGGAATTTGAGCAGGGCTTCGCGGCGATGATGAGCGGCGAGTCGGGGAAGGTAATTTTGGAGTGGGAATGATTGCCAGTGCGCCCGCGATTCGAGGAGCGGCGGACAGCCATGTCCGCCGAAGCCAATTTTGCAACCATGAGCCTGTTTCGAGAATCGTTACGAACTGCGGACTCGGCGATCCGCTGCTCCGCCGGATGCGTGTTTGCCAAATGAGTGATTTTCGAGTTCAATCTGCCCAGTCACCCGAAACCAATTTATGAAGAAAGCCATCGCTGTCGTCGCCGGCCTGTTGTTTTGCGGCGCGCTCCTCTTGGGACTGCGGAAACAGTCCCCGCCTGCCGGGATGAGTTCTCAGACCAAGCCTCCCTCCGCCGCCGCCATCGCTGCGGTGAAGGACGGAAAGGACGCGAAGCCAACACTGGAGGCCCGGCCAGAAATGGTCGAGGCGACGGCGACCACCACAGCCACGCCGGCCGCTGGCCAACGCATCCTGCGCTCGCAAGCTCGCTACGACTGGCCGCGCATTGTGGCTTTCAATACTTGGGCGGCGGATTTCGTGGCGGCCACCCCGGAGCAGCGCGAGGCGATGAAGGAGCAAGGTTTGGCGCTGGCCCGCGCGCGGCGGCAGGAGTTCAAGAATTTGATCGTGGCCGATCCCGAGCGCGCGCTGGAGCAAGCGGTGCCGCCGCTCACACGCCAGGAATTGCCCGCCGAGATTCTTGCGGAACTGGAAAAGCCCGTGAGCGCACGCGGTGACTTCAATGTGTATATGGGCCGTCCCGCGCCCGGCACGACAGTGGATGGCCATGACCTCTCGCTGCGCTATTTCGAGACGACGACAGGTGAAAGCTACATTGCGCACGTCTTCGGCGAGGCGGAGGCGGTGATGACGAAGAAGAACATCCCGGCGCGCGGCATCGCGGTGGATCGCGAACTGGCCGTGGCCCCGACGGCGGTGCGGCGTCTGGTGCCGGGCGAGAAAATTTCTTTCGGAACAAGTGTTGATCCAATCTGCTCAGTTTCCGGGCTGCCAACCGTTCTCGACACGCCCTTCGAGGAACCCATCACCGAGCAGACCACAGCCATTGAACTTGGCGGCCAAATCATCGTGCTCTGCAACGGCTCGCACGTCCGCGTTTTGGAAGACGAGCATCGTTTGACCGCGAACATTTCCGCGAGTGGCGGGCCGGGCGGTGCGCATCCGATAAAAGACAATTTCCCCGGCACCGGCTCCGAGGCCATCGGCGTGTTCAAGGCGCTCTACATTCGCGCGGTCTATCCTGACCGCTTGCAGGTGCCGAACACCGAGGCCAGCGCGCTGGAGGACATGCGGAATTTTTCGCGCTTCTACCTGGAGAGTTCTTATGGCCGTCTCTCCGTCACACCCGCGTTCACGCCCGTGATCGTGCTGCCGCACACGCGCGAATGGTACGAGGCGAAGGATGCTGAGGTGGACGGACTCGGACTGGTGCACAGCCATTCGCGGCGCGAGGCGCGGCGGCTGGGTTTTGATTCCGGCGAGTTCAATGTGACCATCGTGCGCGTGAATGGCGGGCCGCGCCTGAGCGGCATCTCGTGGGGCGGCGGCGACAGCGTGTGGGTTTCGTGGGACGGCATGGACGTGATCAATCACGAGTGCGGCCACAGCATCGGGCGTCCGCACGCGAACTTCTGGGACACCGGCGGGCAGAGCGCCATCGGCATCGGCGCGAACCAGGAATACGGCAACTCCTTCGACGTGATGGGCGGCGGCGGCGGGTTCACCGCGCATTACAACACCATCGCCAAGCGTTCGCTCGGCTGGCTACCCACGCAGAACACGCACAACCCCACGGTCAGCGGCGTCTATCGCATCTTCGCCTACGACCAGCCCGCGTTCGAGGAAGGCAAACGCTACAGCCTCCGCGTGCCCAAGGACGCGACGCGCGGCTACAACATCGAGTTTCACCACAACTACGGCGTGGAGCACACCTCGCGCGTCGAACTGCGCAACTCGGCGGTCGTCATCTGGTCGGGCTTCGGCGGCGGCGGGCATCTCATTGACACCACGCCGGGTACGCCGGGCGGCAAAGACGATGGCGGCATCGAAGTCGGACGCACGTTCAGCGATGCGGCAGCGGGCGTTCACTTCACGGTCGTGAACCGCAACAACAACACCTCGCCGGAGTCGCTCGATGTGGCGGTGATTTACGGAAACAGTGCCACCAATGTCGCGCCCACGCTCGCGCTCACGGCCACGGCCACGAATGTCGCGGTCAACGGCAGCATCACCTTCACCGCGAACGCCACCGACGCGAACGGCGACACGCTGGCTTATCACTGGGAGTTCGGCGACGGCCTGCCGAGCACGAACGTGGCAGTGTTCACGCGGCAGTTCACTGCGGCGCGGCAGTTCAACGTCCTCTGCACCGTCACCGACATGAAGGGTGGCACCACGCGGCGGCATCTGGTGGTGGTCATTGGCAATCCGTCGCGCGGGACGCTCTACGGCCGCGTGACGAACGGCGGCGCGGGCGTGCCGAACGTGCTGCTCACCAGCAGCACCGGCAGCAAATACACGTACACCGACGCCGACGGCTATTACGCGCTGGCGGATCTCACGGTCGCTTCGCAAACGATCACTCCCCTGCTCTACGGAAACTCGTTCACGCCGGCGTCCTCGACGCTCTCCATCGCGGCGGGCGCGAACACTTTGAACATCACGGCGAACCCGCTCGCGCAGGTCAGCATCACCGGCGTGGCGGATGCGAGCGAGAACGGGACGAACGGCGCGTTCACCATCGCACGCACCGGCGACACGGCGGCGGCGCTGAACGTGCGCGTGATGTCCGCGGGTGGCACGGCGGCGCGCACCACGGATTTCAATTTCATTCCCGGCTACGTTGACGATGGCAACTACCGCACGTTCACCATTCCGCCGGGCGCGGCTTCGCTCACGGTGGTCGTGACGAACATCAATGACGCGGCGGCGGAAGGGCCGGAGACGATCACGCTGCAACTCGCGGAGGGCACGAACTACTTCGCCACGGCGCTCGGCGCGGCGAGCATCACGTTGCATGACGATGACACGACGCTGCCACAAGTGAGCATCACCGCCGCCGACACCGAGGCCACGGAAGTGCCTGGGAACGTCACGTCGTTCACGGTGGCACGCACGGGTTCAACCGTTGGAAATCTGAACGTCGCGCTGCTCTACGGCGGCACGGCTTCGCGCGGCACCGATTATCCGAACCTGCCTTCCTCCGTCACGATTCCCGATGGCCAGCCAAGCATCACGCTCATGGTCACACCGGTGGACGACAGCGCGGTGGAAGGCAGCGAGAACATCACCGTCACGATTCCGAGCGGCGCGAATTACGTGCTGAACACGGCGGCGACGAGCGTGGATTTGCTCATCCTCGATGACGACATTCCGTTCGTGACCGTGACGACGATCAAACCCAACGCGAGCGAAACGAACCGCGAGCCGGGCGTGTTCCTGGTCAGCCGCACCGGGCCGACGACTGCGCCGCTGAAAGTTTATTACGGACTCGGCGGCACCGCGCAGCACGGCACGGATTACATCGCGCTGCCGGCGGAGATCACCATTCCCGCCGGGGCGGCGAGCGCGCCGGTCTTCATCACGCCCTACGACGACAGCCACGGCGAAGGGGTCGAGACGGTGGATCTTCAGCTCGCGGTCTTCAACGGCTCGTATCTCCTCGCCACGCCGGCGGCGGCGAGCCTGACCATCACGGACAACAACGACGTGCCGCAGGTCTCGGTGATCTCAATGAGCAGCACGACCAGCGAGCCGAGCGACGCGGGCACGCTGCGTTTCCGCGTCGAAGGCTCGCGCCCGACGCCCACGACGATTCGCTACACGTTGAGCGGCACGGCGACGCCGGGCGTGGATTACAGCACGGGCAATCTCACCGGCACCATCGTCCTCGGCGCGCCCGTGAATGGTTTCAGCCAGGCGGACATTTCCGTCAGCGTGATCAACGACGCGATCAAGGAGGATGTCGAAAGCATCATCGTCACGCTGACGCCCGACCCGGCTTACATTTTCTTTAACGACGACGTGGCGAAGATTCTTCTGCGCGACGACGACCAGCCCATTGTCAGCATCACACCTTGGAACACTGCGCCCGCCGAGGGTACGGCGAACAACGCGGCGTTCTTCATCGGACGTACGGGACCGACGTTCGCGGGACTGACCACGGGCGATCTCACGGTGAACTACGCCGTCACCGGCACGGCGGCGAACGGTCTCGACTACGTGCTGCTCAGTGGCACGGCCACCATTCCCAATGGCTCGAACAGCGTGGACATTCCCATCACCACGATTCAGGACGGGCTGTTTGAAGGCACCGAGACCATCACGCTCACGCTGCTCCCGTCGGCGGACTACGGCATCGGCGAAAGCTCGGCGACGCTCTACCTCGCGGACGATGAGGCTTACACGCTCTCCGTCGGTTTCCTGGCTTCGACCAGCACGACGGGCGAGGCGCTCGATCCGGTGAACGGCGAGTATCGTCTGCTCCCGGTCATTCTCTCCGCACTGAACACCAACGTCGTGACGGTGGAATACAACATGGGCGCAGGCAGCACGGCGTGGGGCGATGGCACCGACTGGGACCTGGTGGACGCCGCGAACGGCAACGCACGGCTCAACGTCGGCGTGCTCACCTTCCCGATTGGCGTGACGAACCAGTTCATCAAGATTCGCATTTATCCCGACGCACTGATCGAGGGCGCGGAGTCGGCGGTGATTGAACTCCGCAACCCGAACGGCTGCCGTCTCTCCACCTCGCGCAACCCGCACAACCTGACCATTCTCGACAACACGAACAATTACGCCGCACCGCGGGTGATGTTCCTCACCGGCGCGTCGAGCGTGGAGGAAGATGACGCCAGCGCGCCGCTGCTGATCGTCGGGTTGGATCGTCCCGCGTCCACGGCTGTCACGGTAAATTACATGGTGAGCGGCGGCACGGCGACGAGCGGCGCGGACTTCACGCTGGCGAACGGCACGCTCACTTTCCTCGCGGGAGAAACTTCCAAGTCCATTCCGCTCGCGGTGTTGAACGACACGTCAGTGGAGAGCAGTGAAACCGTCACCGTCACCTTGTCCGCCCCGACCGGCGGCGCGGGACTCGGCCCGATCCCGGCGCACACCGTGACCATTCTCGACAACGACACCGGCACGCCGGAGGTCGTGGTCGCCGCGACGGACGCGAGCGCGACGGAGAACGGCGACACGGGGACGTTCACCATCACGCGCGTCAGCGGCGGCGCGGCCAGCGTGCTCACGGTAAATTACGTCGTCACCGGTTCGGCGATTGCAGGCGGCGATTACACAACGCTGCCGGGCAGCGTGGTCATTCCCGCCGGACAGGCCAGCGCGCCGGTGGTGGTCACGACACTGAACGATGCGGCTATGGAAAACATCGAGACGGTGACGCTCACGATCATTCCTGCGGCGGGCTACTCCTTCGGCGCGAACATTTCCGCAACGGTCAACATCCTCGACGACGAGACGCAGGCGCTGCCGCCGGTCGCGCAGAATCAAAACCTCTTCGTGCCGCGCAACCAGCCGAGCGGCGTGACGCTCGCGGCGATTGATCCGAGCGGTGATCCGTTGACCTACTCCATCGTCAGCACGCCCGCGAACGGCGCGCTCACCGGCACGCCGCCAAACCTGACCTTCACGCCCACGCTGAACTACACCGGGCCGGACAGCTTCACGTTCCGCGCCACGGACGGCGCGACGACCTCGGCGGTCGCCACCGTCTCGCTGACCATTTACAACTCCACGCTGGTCGCGAGCAACAGCGTGTGGCGCTACAACGATCTCGGCATCGATCAAGGCGCGGGTTGGGTGACGAACGGCTTCAACGATGCAAGCTGGAGCAACGGCGCGGCGCGGCTCGGCTTCGGCGACGCGGCCACGACCGTGGTGCGCGGGCAGCCGGTCATCACGTATTATTTCCGCCAGAGATTCACGCCGCCCGCCGGCCTGGTCTTCACCAGTCTCGTGGCCCGCGCGCAACGTGACGACGGCATCGTCGTCCACCTGAACGGCACCGAGGCTTATCGCGAACTGATGCCGGCGGGCGCGGTCGGTTACTCGACGCGGCCGAGCGCGAGCGTTGGCGGCGTGGACGAAACCGCGTGGTTCACGACCAACTTGAATCCCGCGCTGCTCATGGCCGGGACTAACATCATCGCCGCCGAGGTGCATCAGATTGACGGCACAAGTTCGGACATCGGCTTCGCGCTGGAACTCACCGGCACCGGCGTGCCCGCGCCCACCGCGCCGCCGACGGTCATCATCGCCGCGACGGACGCGAGCGCGACGGAGCCGGACGACACCGCGAGCTTCACCGTCACGCGGCTCGGCACGAACAACAGTTCCGCGCTGGAGGTTTTCTACGGCTTGTCCGGCACGGCCACGCCCGGCTCCGACTACGCCTACCTGCCCGGCGTCGTGACCATTGCCGCCGGACAAGGCAGTGCGGTCATCACGCTCGCGCCGTTGAACAACTTCGACATCGAACCCACCGAGACTGTCGCGCTCACGCTCGCACCGGGCCTGGGCTACGTGCTCGAAACCAACCTCAGCGCCAGCGCCACCATCGCTGACGATGACGCGACGCATGTCGCGCCCCTCCCGTTGTCGCAAATCATCCGGGTGCAAATGAACCAGCCCACGGCCGTCACCCTGACGGCGACCGATGCAGAAAACGATCCACTGACCTTCCAAATTCTCAACGCCCCCGCCAACGGTCAGTTGAGCGGCACGCCGCCGTATGTCGTTTATTCGCCGGGCACCAATTTCACAGGCACGGACAGTTTTTCTTTTCGCGTGACGGACGGCGGCCTCTGGTCCACGCCCGCCTACGTGAGCATCACGGTTTATGATCCGCCCCTGCTGGTCCCCAGCAACAGTGTGTGGCGTTACCACGATTTGGGTGCGGACTTGGGAACGGCCTGGCGAAGCAATGATTTCGATGACGCCGTCTGGACGTCCGGCCGGGCCCGGCTGGGCTTCGGCGGCGATGGCGAGTTCACCATGCTGGCCGGCCAGCCGGTGATTACCTATTATTTCCGCCAGATGTTTGTCACGCCGCCGAACTACACCGTAACCAACCTGACGGTGAGTTTTGCGCGCGACGATGGCGCGGTCATTTATCTGAACGGTGCGGAGATCGCGCGGGACAACATGCCCGCAGGTCCGGTCGCCTACGGCACCCGTGCTTTGAATGCCGCCGACGAACAGGCGTTTTACAGTTACCCGGTGAACCTCGCGTTGCTGTCCCCTGGCACCAACCTCATCGCGGCGGAAGTGCATCAAGTGAACAGCACCAGCGGGGACATCGGTTTCAACCTGCAACTGCGGGGCCAGGGCTACTTCACCGCCGACGTGCCGCCGCCCTTGCTGGCCTTCGCCCTCTCGTCTTCAAACACCGTGCAACTGTGGTTCCCCGCGCCGAACGGCGCGCGCTACGCCGTCGAAGGCAGCGCCGATCTCTCGTCGTGGACGCCGCTCACGACGAACACCGCCGTCGGCGGTGCGCTGCAATACAGCCAGAGCGCCACCAACCCGCCCGTGCGCTTCTTCCGCGCGCGGCAGGTGCCGTGACGAGGAATGGCAGATGTTCTGACCTTCGGCGTCTCAACATGAAAAAACTGTTCACTCGGACGCTGGCGGTTTTTTTTCTGGCCCTGCTCCCCGCTTCGCTGTTCGGCGCGGCGCGGCAGCCGAACATCATTTTCATCCTGGCGGATGATCTCGGCTACGGCGACTTGAGCTGCTACGGCCAGCAGAAATTCCGCACGCCGAACATTGACCGTCTCGCGAGCGAAGGGATGAAGCTCACGGCGCACTACTCCGGCCACAACGTCTGCGCGCCGTCGCGCTGCGCATTGATGAGCGGGAAGCATCCAGGACACGGCTACATTCGCGAGAATCGCGGCGGCCTCGGCGCGGACGGCGAAGGCCAGGAGCCGGTGCCGGCGGGCGAACTCAAGCTGCCGCTGACGCTGAAACAACTTGGCTACACGCTCGGCGGCTTCGGCAAGTGGGGACTCGGCCCCGTCGGCAGCACGGGCGATCCGCTGCGCCAGGGCTTCGACCGTTTCTTCGGCTATAACTGCCAGGCGGTGGCGCACAATTATTTCCCGACGCACCTCTGGTCGAATGAGACGCGCGTCGCGTTGAGCAATCCGAAGTTTGCCGCGCATCAGAAACTTCCCACTGCTGCGGACACGAATGCGGCGGCGAGCTACGCGCAGTTCGCCGCGCAGGACTACGCGCCCGATTTGATCGGGGCGCAGGCGCTGCAATTCATCCGCGACCACCGGAGCAGGCCGTTCTTCCTCTACTACCCGACGACTGTGCCGCACCTCGCGCTGCAAGTGCCGGAGGATTCGCTCCAGGAGTTCGAGGGCAAATTCCCCGAGACACCCTATCCCGGCGGACGCGGCTATCTGCCGCATCGCACGCCGCGCGCCGCCTACGCCGCGATGATCACGCGCCTGGACCGCGAGGTCGGCCGCGTGCTCGCGCTGATCAAGGAACTCAGCCTCGACGAGCACACGCTCATCGTCTTCACCAGCGACAACGGCCCGCTCCACGACAAGCTCGGCGGCACCGACCCCGAGTTCTTCAACAGCGCGGGCGGTTTGCGCGGGCGCAAGGGTTCCTACTACGAAGGCGGCTTTCGCGTGCCGTGCGTGGTGCGCTGGCCGGGCCGGATCAAGGCCGGCTCCGTGAGCGACCGCGTGACGGGCTTCGAGGACTGGATGCCCACGCTGCTTGAACTCGTGGGCGAGAAAATCGCCACGCCGAAAGGCATCGACGGCCTGAGCTTCGCCCCGACGTTGCTCGGCCAGAAACAGGACGCGCGCCCGTTCCTCTACCGCGAGTCGCCCGGCTACACCGGCCAGCAATGCGTGCGCGTCGGCGATTGGAAACTCGTGCGACGCAACCTCAACCCCGGTCCGCGCCAGGCGAATCCGCCCGCGCCCACCACCGAACTCTACGACCTCGCCAAAGACCCGCACGAGACGACCGACGTCGCTACGCAGCATCCCGACGTGGTGGAGAAATTAAGTGCGCTGGCCCGTGAGCAGCATGTGCCGTCCCAGCTCTGGCCCATCCGCAAGCTGGACGCGCGAGAGTGAGAGGATGCAGCTCTGGCTCGAACATTTCGGCATCACCGTCTCCGCCATCTCCGGCGTGCTGGCGGCGCGGGGCAAGCGCGTGGACCTGTTCGGCGTTTTGGTGCTGGCGCTGGTCACGTCCTTTGGCGGCGGCACGGTGCGCGATGTGTTGAGCGGCGACACGCCGGCGGCGTGGATTCGCGAGCCATCGCTGCTGCTCAACGCCACCATCACAACCTTCGTCACCTTCTTTGTCCGACGCGTGCGCGAACTGCCGCGCGGCTTTCTGCTCGTGGCGGATGCTTTTGCACTCGCGCTCTTCACCATCGTCGGCACGCGCAAGGGCGTGGCGATGGACTTCACCGGGCCCGTCGCGGTGATGCTGGGCGTGATCACCGGCGTCGCAGGAGGCATCCTGCGCGACGTGCTGACCGGCGAAGTGCCGATGGTGTTTCGCCCGCAGATTTATCTCTACGCCACGGCGGCGCTGGCGGGCGCGGTGGTGTTTGTGGTCTGGAATCACTTCGCGCCGAATCAGCCTGCCGTCACCTTCGTCTGCACGGGACTGATTCTCGCGCTGCGTCTGGTGGGCATCCGGCTGAAGCTGTCGCTGCCGGTGCTGGAGGAAAAAACTGAAAGGAAAGATTCGCAATGAAACCGGGTTCAAACCGATTCAACCGGGCCGCGCATGACGAGCCGTTGACCTGCGGAGAGATTATTTTAACGCCAAGACGCCAAGGCGCGAAGGCGCAAAGGGGAAGCAATTTTCAGCGCGAGTCATGGCGTGAATTCTTGCACAGGACGGCCGAATCAAAATCATTCCTCTCCGCGCCTTTGCGCCTTTGCGCCTTTGCATTAAGAGCCTTGTTCACCCCTGACCGCGCGTCTTTTGCGTGCGCGCTGTTCATGGCCTGGCTTCCACTTCATGCCGCCGAGGAAACCAATTCCGCGCGCACGGAAATCGCGCCCAAGGTCGCCGCCGCGCGCGCCATTCTCGATCCGTGGCTGGCGACGAATCCCGAGCCGGCGCGCAAGAAAATCCATCTCGTGCTCTGGACGCCGAAGGACCGCGAGCCGGCGCCGCGCTATCGCGAGCGGCTCTCGGCGCTCTTCGTGGACATCCAGAAATTCTACGCGCGCGAGATGGAGCGAATCGGCTTCGGCCCACGCACCATTGGACTGGATCAAATGGATGACGGTTTGTTGCGCGTGCATCTGGTGCGCGGGTTGAAGGACTACACGAACTACTCCACGCCCAGCGGCAGCGCGATTCGGAAGGAGTGCCTGCCCACGCTCGAAGCCGCCGGGCTGAATCCCGCCGAGGAACTCATCGTGATCTTCTGCAACATGTCGAACTGGGATCCCGAGAAGCGCACCATCTCGCAGAACAGTCCTTACTACGCCAGCGGCACGTCGCGAGGCGGCACGGCGTGGCAGGTGGATTCACCGATCCTTGATTTGAATTTCCTCGGCGAGAAGGGCAAGAACGTGCGCGACGGACAGTATGGAAACATTTCGCTCGGGCGCTACAGCAGCATCTTCATCGGCGGCGCGTGTCATGAACTCGGGCATTCGCTCGGACTGCCGCACAACAAAGAGCGTGCGGATGAACGCGCCGCGTTTGGCACCGCATTGATGGGCAGCGGCAACCGCACCTACGGCGAGCAACTGCGCGGCGAGAGCAAAGGCTCCTTCCTCACGCTCGCGCACGCGCTGCGGCTGGCCTCGCATCCGATGTTCAGCGGCTCGGCGAAGGACATCAGCAAGCCGCGTTCGGCGAAGCCCGATGATTTGAAGATTCAGCCGAAGGGAAAAGGCTTCGAGTTCTCCGGTCGCGTCACCACCGCGTCGAACGAGCCGCCGGTGTACGCCGTCATCGCCTACATGGACCCGATGGGCGGCAGCGACTATGACGCCACGACGACGACCGCCGTGCCGGACCAAGACGGAAAGTTCACACTCGACTGCCAGGCGCTCGCACCAGGCAAGACCGGCGAACTGCGCGTCGTCTATTTGCAGGCGAATGGACAGGCGTCCGGGTTCCTCTCGTCCACGCCGTATCGCTATCCCTATCTCGTGGCCAAGGACGGCGCGACGGACATCACCCCTGCCCTCGCCGTGTTAAATCGCGCGCCACGGCGCGAACTCAATCAGCCCGTGGCCGCCGCCGTGGAAACCAATCTCCCGGCTTCGGTGAAGGCTTTGGTCGGCAGCGCGTGGCAGTTGAAACAGCTTGGCGGCGAGGCGGTGCCGGCGGACGCCCGCGCCAGCCTGGCGTTCGCGGCGGGCGGCGTCATCACCGGGCACGGCGGCGTGAATCGCTTCCGCGGCACCATCACCGTTAGCGGCGCGACGGTAAAGGTCGGCCCGCTCATGGCGACGAAGATGGCCGGGCCGCCCGCGATGAACGCACTGGAGGCAAAATATCTCCAAGCCCTCGGCGCGGCCACCCAGTTCGAGGCGGAAGGCGACACCCTGAGCGTGACGGTCTCCGGCGAAGACAAGCCGCTCGTCTTCACGCGGAAAACCGCTCCCTAAATTTCACCATCATCACCATGAATCGCTGCTGCCTGCTCCTGTTGCTGCCCCTCACCTTGCACGCCGAGGTTCGCGTGCCGGCCTACACCGCCTACACCGATCCGGATGCGAACGGCGCGCGCTTTTCCACCAACGGCGTGACGCGCTGGACGGATCCCGCGATCAAGGTCAATTGGTTCGGCGACATCAAGATGCCGACCACGCTCGATGCGGCGGTGGAATTGCGCCTGCCGACCAATGCGACTTCCAAGCTCCGCCTCACCGTCGCCGGACAATCGCACGAGGCGGAAGTGAAGGGCGCGGGCACCAACGTCGTCACCGCGCGCTTCGGGAAGTTCAACATCGAGAAGCCCGGCTACCAGCGGT
The DNA here is from genome assembly GCA_031411375.1 of Pedosphaera sp. Lineage (GTDB taxonomy): Bacteria > Verrucomicrobiota > Verrucomicrobiia > Limisphaerales > SIBH01 > JANNGC01. Next base: position 12,998 of record JANOAY010001071.1, read on the forward strand.
TCCAGTTGGAGTCGTTGAACGAAACCGGAAAACCCTTTGGCGATCTCTCCGCGCTCGTCCTCGATGGCGTGACCACGAACAACACGCACTTCAATTTCAAGTCCCGCCGCAACGCTGCCTCGGTGCATCTCTCGTATCCAAATCCCAAAGGCACGAACGTCGCCGCCTTCTACTGCGAGATGACGGGCGTCGAGGAACCTGTCGCCACCTACTACATGGCCTGCGGCTGGCAT
>JANOAY010001072.1:0-1569 GCA_031411375.1 Pedosphaera sp.
GCGCACGCTCAAGGCCGGGGAAACTTGCGCCGTCGTGGAGTCGGTGAAAACGGCGAGCGACATTTACTCGCCGATGTCGGGCGAAGTCGTGGCGGTGAACTCCAAGGTCGTGGACACGACCTCGCTCGTGAACGATCAGCCGTATGGCGACGGCTGGTTCTTCCAGATCAAAGTCCGCGACGTGAGCGAGGCTTCTTCGCTGCTGAGTCCGGCGGATTACTCGGCGCAAATCGGCGGATAATTTCCGCCGCCTTCGTGCCACCGGCGCGAAAGGTCGCGTCATTGGCCGGCAGTTTTCGCGCGAGAAGGACGGTTCCCAGCGGCGCTTGCACACTCATGCAGGCCCACTCGCGTTCGTTGAAACGGGCTTCATGTCGGTTCAGCATAAATTACCTCCGGCTGTGGTGTTGGTCGTTGTTTCCGTCGAATCACTGACAATCCTAGCGGCAAAATCCCGGCCGGCCTGAGCGGGATTTGTCTCCAGCCAGCAGCCCAGGATGCGTGACGGTTTGCCATCCTCGTCAAACTCCAGCGTCATCTGATCGCGCACCGTTACGTAATGGCCCAAAGCGTGGCGAAAGCGGTAAGTCACGACTTGTCCGCCTTCGCGAAAGAGTTCTGGCATCCCCTCGAAGACGCGCGCGGAATCCTCGGGATGAATTCGCACGGCCCAGAAGCTCGGATCGTCCGTGAAATCCTCCGGCGTGTAGCCGAGGACCGCGCGCACGTTTTCCGTCACCGCGATGGTGCCGCAGTCCCCGGCCACGTTGCAGGAGTAAAGCACGGCCGGGCTGGCGTGGACGAGTCGCGCCAGCAACTGGATGTCCGCGAGCGCCAGCCCGGTTGAGTTTGGGGGAGAATGTAATTGGTGGCTCATGGTCAATGCGCCGGTTGCGGTTCGAGCGCGCCGGTGAGCTGGCCAAACAGCTCGCGCAAATTCTCGAACTCGGTGGTCTTGTCGAAAAAATAATCCGCGCCGCCTTCCAGCGCGCGCTTGCGGTATTGAGGATAGGAAAAATTCGTGAACACGATCATCAGCGGCGCACCGTCCACCGGGTGAATGTTCTTCAGAACGTCCAGGCCTGTGCCGCGCGGCATCTGGATGTCGAGAATCACCACGTCGGGCCGCAGCGCGCGAATGCAATCAATGGCGTGCAGACCGTCTTCCGCGCAGCCGAGCACTTCGACGCCTGGGAGGTCGCGCAACATGTCCAGCACCCGCTCGCGGAGAACCATCGAGTCGTCGGCTAAGAACACTGTGATGTTGCGAACTGTGCTCATGGATGACGCAACGAATCTGTTTCATGCGCGCGTTGAGCACCATTGGAGTCAGGACGATTGTGGCGTCCGGGGGCGTCCTACGGATTAGTACGCGAGCGTGGTTCGTGGTGCGTGAAGATGAGTCCGCGCATTCCACTCATCCCGCGACACGAGACTGTAAAGTCTCTCAACCTGCCGGCTGGAAAGCCGGCGCTACGTAACGCCGACATTCCTGTCGGCAGGTTGCGAGGCTTTCCAGCCTCGTGTCGGTCAGCAGAGTTGAACCCGCTCATGGTTCAGTTGGTTGAG
>JANOAY010001073.1:0-9771 GCA_031411375.1 Pedosphaera sp.
GCCGAGTTGGACCACGACGACTCCGATGCCGGCATCGAGAACGTCCACCCCTACGTGAACCGCATCGTCGCGTTCTTCGCGCGTCTCAAAGCGACCGGCTGGCTCGCCGACGCGGACGCCCACAAGCGCGCCGCTCTCAAGCGTGACCTCCAACCCATCATCGAAATCGCCAACGAACTATGACCACCGAACTCCAAGACCTCGAACAGCAGAAAGCCCTCGACCACATCCGCGAACTGCTCAGCGCGCATTGGCGCGAAGCCGAGGACGCAGCGGACGACGACGGCAAATTCGGCATCGCGTTCAAAGCCACCTTCGACCGCGGCGCGCAGCCCACGAAACTCAAGGTGACGTGCCGCATCGCCAAAACGATCAGCGACGAAATCGAGAGCGAGATCGAAGACCCGCGCCAGCAAAAGCTGCTCTGAGCTTTGACGTCGCGCGGAGGCCATGCCACGCCTCCGCTACCGCGACAAGACACCGCCCTCGCGCCTCGAAACGAAGTTCGTGCTCTACTGGCGGTCGCTCGGCGGGCCGGAACTAGAACGGGAGTTCCGGTTTCACCCCGAACGCAAATGGCGCGCAGACTTCGCGCACATCGAGAGCCGCACGCTCATCGAGATCGAGGGCGGCATCTACATTCAGGGCCGCCACAATCGCGCCGCCGGCTTCATCGCCGACGCCGAGAAATACCTCGAAGCGTTCCTCGCAGGCTGGGCCGTCGTGCGCCTCACGAGCGCGCAGATTTCCACACCGACCGTGGAGCGCCTCATCGCCGCCATCCGCGCACGAGGTGTAAGGTTGGTGTAAAGTAACGGCCCAACCTTACACTTTTTGAAGCCCGGATTTCCGCTCGTGAATCTGTCAGGTGTGCCGGTGTAGTCCATTCATAGTAAGGCACTTGTAGGTTCGTTTGTGGCGCTTATCAGCGCACGTTTGAGGCGACGAAAGGTGTAAGGTGCGAAAAACAGCCCCTCATGGAATTGAAGTGATTGTCGCCCAAACCAAGTGGAGGCACGAACTCGGAAATAGATTTCCTCCATCGCGTTTCGGACGCGCGCTTGAGCTACCTCTAACAGAACTGAACGCGCAGTCGGGAACGGTCTCACACTACGTGCCACTCGGTTCTCAGCGGCTCACGCGCAGCTCTTTCAACAAACTATCGAGAACCTGTTCCTCGAATACGGCTCGCCCGCGTGCCTGCAGGGCGGGCATCAATGATGCATCCCAAGTCGCAACGACGCCAGATTTCGCGAGCCGGACCTTCGACGCGGGCGCACTCATATAATCATCAGCGCTCATTCTCCACGCGGTCGCTCGATGGCGCGAGAGCACGAGATTGGAGATGCGGATTCCCGGCCAATCGAAATCACCATGGTAGGCGAGTCGCCAGTTGGCAGCCGTGAACTGACGCAGAAGCCGGTGCGCCGATTGCCGTAGCTGGCCGAGAACGCATACCAGCGGGGCGCACTCCGCTCCCAACTCATTCGCGGCTGCAGCGAGCACCGTAGGATTCTCGCAGACAAAAACCGTGCGTTCATTGCCCGCGCTGAAGGTGGGCGGCGTGCGTAGCAACTGGCGCAGGGTAAGGTAGAGCGGCTCGCCTGCGGCGTGCGCTGTGCGAAGGAGTTGTCCGGTCGCATTCGTAGGTTCTGCGGGGAGGTTCAGAACGAGCACCGCACCGCTCAATTCGTCGCTGAGCACGCCTGCAGCCGCCCACAACTCGCGGCGTCGTTCTGCCGGTGAAAGATCGTCGCCCGGCAACGGCTCGCCGAGAGCTGGAATGGCGCGCAACAAAAGCGCCGGCAATGTTTGTCCCGCATCGAGCGCGTGAGCGTCGCCGAGCGCGTCGGCGGCCAGTCTGGCCAGTGGCGCGCCCGCGAGAGGGAGGCGGCTCCAAACGTGCCCAAAACCTTCAATCCATTCGATAGCCCGCTCGGTGGAACTGCTTGCGAGCCGCTTCAGTAAGCCTTGGGCGCGCATCGTCTCCGCCCAAGGGGCCAGTCTGCCGTCGCGTTGAGCCATCTCCTCAAGCCGAGCATAGACCTCGCGCCATGCTACATCGCTGGCGTCCTTTGCAGCGCGGCGGTTTGGGACCACGCCGATCAGCCGCACGACAGCTTCTTGCACATCCGCGGCCAAATTGGCGTTGCGGAGAAGAGTCGAAAGCTCATCCAGATCGACGCGAAGCATCGTGCTGCGAGTTACGGATCTACCAAAGATCGACGCGAAGTGTTGCTTCTCCTCCTCAGTCGGCTTCGCGATGCTGACTGTCCCGGTCAGCAAAGCTCCGTGTCCGAGTTTGGTGCGGAGCCGTTCTAAAAGGCGATGCGCAGCAGGAACTCCGAGAATCGCACGCAGCCGCGTGTCGGAATCACTCATCGCTCGCTCCAAGGTGCATGCGCTCATCAGGTCGAGGATCGTCGCGTCCGTTCCACACCCAGCGCGTCGCGGCGATCGCGTCCACCTCGGGCGCGCTAGCAAGTTGATAGATCGCCAGTGCGGGCACGGTGGGATAGCAGCCCCACTCGCGTTCACTTGTCATCACGAGATCGAGATCGAAAGTGGCCAGCAGATCCATGCACTTCCGCCGCATGTCGCTGTCCACACCGACGAATGCCTCATCGAGCAGGATCAGTCGCGGCGCGTTCGGCGCACTGCCATAGAACGTCGCCGCCGCCGTGAATTGCGGCAGTGTGAGCGCGACGGCCTTTTCGCCGCCGGAGCCTGTGCCATGTCGCTTCTTCGTCAGCCGCTCCCATCGCCCATCCTGCCATCGTTCGACGGTGAAAAGGTGCCACGCCCGGTAGTCGAGAGCCTTAGCGAGGTGATCTTCCCACTTACCGCCTTCACTCGCGCGATGCGCATCGCGGATACGATCGCCGAGAAAGGCGCCCAAGTCCTGGCTTTCCTTCTCGGTCCAAGTCGCGCCGTGTCGGCGCAGCAGCTTGATTGCTTCGCGCAATCCGGTAGGGCCATCGCCGCGCGGCTCCCAAGCGAAGCGCAGGCGCATCCCGCTGCCCATCGGTCGCGATTGTAATTGCTCGCTGGCGCCGTCCCTCCAGGCTTCCGCCGCGTGCAACCGTTGGTGCAGTTCGTGCGCCGCTTCCTTCAACAGATATTTCTCGATCACGCGCCGCTCGTCGCGGGTGAGTTGTCCGTCGCGGGTCGTGATTTCTGTCGCGAGCGCCGCGCGCACTTCCGTCATCGTGCAGACTGCCCCTTGGTAAGGCACGCTGACAACAAGCACGCCATCGGGAGTCTGCGACGTTGCGGGCGAATAGTTATGCGGCAGCAACTCGGCCCGCAGTGTTTCGACGTGGCTGTGGATGCTCGTTTGCTGATCGGTCCAATGCTCGGGCTCGAACGAGACGGCCTGCAGTGCGCGATCCACCTCACGCGCAAGACTCACGACCTCCGCCGTGGTGCGGTCGCCGGCTTCCAAGGCTTGGAAATCATCATGCGCCACGGCGAGCAAACGATGCCGCGCAAAATCGAGCAGGTGATTGGCTTCTCGGGTGCGCGTCTCCGCGTGCAGCGTGAGGTTGCCTTCGGCGGCATCCTGAGCCGCCTTTGCACTCGCGGCTGCGGCGATGAACCCCTCTATCGCGGCCTGATCGGACTTGATCCTCGCTCTCTCTTCCTCGAGTTCAGTCTGCGTCTGCGAAAGCAGGCGCAGTAACTCGTCCACATCCGCGCCGACGGTGGAGCGCAGCGTTTCGAGTCGTGAATGCGTCGCCGCCGCTTTTTGCTGCGCGCTTTGGTGCAGCTCGGTGCGCCGGGCAAGCTGGCCTCGATCGACTTCGACGCGACTGCGGAGCTGCGAAGTTTGCTGCCGGGCGCGGACCAGTTGATCGAGAGAAGGCCACAGACCGAGTAGCGCCTTCTCATATTCGTGCAGAGCGGTGCCGAGGTCGCCGAGCCGTGCGAGATGCTCAAACAGGCCGAAATCGCGCGCGTCCTTGTCGCGCAGGGTTATCGACTCAGCCAGCTCGGCGTCACGCTGCCGCACTTGAGCCTCTGCGGCGGTGAGGCGAAGCCGTGCCTGCGCGAGGTATTGCTTCGCGAGGTCCAATGCGATGCCGGTCTCGCGAAGGTGGTCATCGGTCGGTGCGCCCCGGAATTCTGCGGTGGCACGCTCCCGACGCTGCACGGTCGCGGACAGCTCGCCTCGCAACGTCTCGCACTGTGCCTGCGCGACCGCGAGATCCTGCGTCGCGGATTCAATCCGCCGCAGCCTCTCCGCCTCTCGCGCGGAAGCGCCGATGTGCTGTGCTTCCATTTTCCGCCAGGTGCCGCGAATCGGGCCGAGCTGCCATTGGCCATCGGCGGCCACCCACGCGTCTCCTGCATCGGCGCCGTAGCCGATCCGTGACAAAATGGACTCAACTGTCGCGGTCGCGAAGTTGGGTGGAAGATTCTTCACATCGACACGCAAAGCCGCGGCGAGAGTGCGGTCCGGCGGCACCGGAGAAAGTGCGGGCGCATGGAGGGCGGCATCAAGGTGGTCGGGGCCGAGCAGCCGCCCGTCCGGCAACACCCACGCATCGAGCAGGCCGGCAGCTTCCAGCGCGGCTTCGAGATTCGCGCGAGTATCCGGCTCCAGCTCCTCCCGGAAGTCGCACAGTTGCCAAAAGGCGGCCCCCGCAAGCGTCTGGCGAACGGTGGGATCGCGCGTCGGCGGTGTCGGCGGCGGCTCATGCCGGCCATCGCGCAAAGCCGCGAGTGCGTCCCGGATTTGCTGCGCTCTGACATCAGCAACATCGATGAGCTGTTGCGCTGCGGCGATGGCGTCAGCGATCCGCTGTTGCGCTTCGCCGTGGGCCGTGGCGACCGCGCCAGTGAGCGGACTCGCGCTCGAACGGTGCTCAAGCCAGAGATCGAGCGCTTCGTCCATGTGATCACCATCGAGCGGAATCAGCTCTTGCAGGCCCTCGATCCACGCGCGGTATTTTCGCGCGAGCGCATCGTTGGCATCGAGCATCTCTTTGTGCTTTGTGCTTTCGCCTTCTTCCGCCGCGGTGACCTCGCTCGCCGTCTCTTGCGCTTTGGTCCGCGCGGTCGCGAGTGTCTGTTCTGCCGAAGTGACGGCCGCTACCCGCATTTGCAGGGTGTCCAATGCTTTGCGCCGGCGCTTCAGCGGTTCAGTGAGCGCCGATCTTGCCGACGCCGCAGCGGTCTCTGACTGGATGGCGTGGAGGTCAATGGCTTCCAACGCGTCGCGATGGGCGTTTTCGAGCACTGCGCTGGTCGCATGCTTCGCGGCAAATTGCGCGGCTTTCTGGGCCGCGCTCAGTGCTGTTACCTCATGCGTCGAGATGCTTTCGAGATCACGCTCGGAATCATCGAAGCGCGTCTGCGCAGCTTCCCATTCAGCCTGCATATCAGCGGCGTGCCGCTGAGCGTCGGTGTCTTCGCGCTGGGCACGTCCCATGTCTTTTAGCACAGGGTCTTCGGCGAGCGCACTGACTTTGCCCTCCAGCGAAGACGCGGTCGCTTCGCGAACACTCTTCTCGGCTTGGCGCGTCGCTCGATCCCCTTCTGCTTTTTCGTGGGCCTGCTGATGGTGCCGCGCCTGCCGTTGTGTGTCGTGCCATTGCTTCTGCGCTGCGGCAACCGCCCGCGCCCGGATGCGCGCGGCAACCTGAACATAGTGCCGGTATTTTTCGAGGAATTCGGCGACAGCGTCATGTGCGCCGCGAAAGACAGCAAGCTGCTCGCGTTGGTCGTCCAGCTCGCGAAAGGCTTCCGCGACGTCGTCGAGCACTTGCTTGCTCAGCGGCGGCAGCGCTTCGCTCAAAGCTTGCGAAAGCTGTTCCTCATCGAGCTTTCGCGTGAGCTGTGGCTTGCGGAGTTGAATGAGCAGATTCAGCAGCGCTTCGTAGCGCAGAATACCGAGCCCAAAGAGCCGTTGATCCACCGCCGCGCGATAGCGCTTCGCCTCGCTGAACATCTCGCCGTTCCCTCCGAGCACGTGCTCCAGCGTCGCTTCGATGTGCGGAGTCCGATTTTTCGCGAGGTGCAGGTCGCGGCCGATGCGGAGCGGCGTGATGAAAAACCAGCGCTGGAGCTGGCGTCCTTCGCTGGCGCGGAGGCCGCAGCCCAGCGTGACATATTCGCAAGTGCCGTCGGGAAGTTTGCGGCCGAACTCCAGCCAGGAGTATCCGGTGCGCTCGTCTCGTTTTCCCATCAGGAGATTCCACTCCATTTTCTTGTTCGGATCAGCATCAGGTTCGAGTCGGTGAGAGCTGATTTCCCCATCGAGAAGGAAGGGCAGCGTCAGCGCGAGCGCGCGCGATTTGCCGGTGCCATTGTTGCCACGGAAAAGCAGCCGGCCCCCCTCGAAGACGAAGGTCTGATCGTCGTATTTGTAGAGATTGAGCAGGCCACAGCGGAGCGGCTGCCAGCGTTCTCGGGAAGGCTCGGGTAGCTCGGCGTTCACAGCAGCGTTGGTTCGGTTTCCACGATTGCGGGCCGATAGCGGCAGATGGCCGGCATGGGCAATACGCCGCTCGGCAGCACGCGCACCAGGTGCAGCGACACGAGCCGATCCAACGCGCGCTGGGTGAGGTCTCGATCCGCGCCCGCCTTCTTTGTATCCTTGTTCCAGCGGCTTTGATGTTCCGCAATGAATCCCGCCATCTTGGCGTGCAGTTCAGCGAGACTGAGCGTGTCGCCCGCGCGATCCCGCGCGCATTCGCCGAGAAACTCTGCAAGCAGCAGCGTGGCGTGTCCTTCTGTGCCTTCTGTGGCGAGCACGATGTCGGTGAAGTCCTCGCCTTCATCAAGCAGCGCGATGCCCTCGATCCGCGCCTCCGGAACGAGTCCGGTGGCATCGATGAGATATTGGAGCAAACGCGTGCGTCGATGACGCAGGTGATCTTCCTCTTCCTCGGACAAATCGTGGTAATAGACGACCGGCTGTTCCAGCAGCCGTCGCATGAGCGACTGATGTAGCTGCCGACTGCGCGCATCTTCCGTCCGTGCCACCGCCTCGGCTGTAATCGCGGCAAGCCGATCGTCGAAGCTGACGGCATCCACGGTCGAAGGCCCGCGCTGCACGCAGAGCAACGCCGAGAGCACTGGCCGATTGATCGTGTAAAGCACGTTGTTGCGCTCATCGCGAAGGAAGTGCTCCTCGTCGCCGTGAATCGGCCTGAGCACCTGCCGGTCGATGATGAGCCGCACGACTGCCACGAGATCGCTACGATGATGTGCATTGCTCAGTTCCAGCGTCATCCCTTGTGCGGCGAAGAGCGGATCATTCTGCAGCGCCTCGATTATCGCCTCCGCCACCGCGCTCAATGTGGTTTGCCGGGCGCTCCGCTCCAATATTGCGAGCGCAAGGCAGAAGAAAACGTAGCGGCGCCGCGTGAAGGCGATGTGGTGTTTCGGGTCACGCGCTGGAAATGTTGGATCGGACAGGTCGGCGGAAGTCTTGCGCAGCCGCGCGTATTCGCTCGAGACGAGCAACGTCCAGCCGACGTGATGGCTGAACCACTTTTGCAGCGGTTCCTCATGGCGGCGGACGAGGATGAAATCCTCTGCGTGCGGTCCCGTGGCCGTGAGCAACGGATGCCGCACCAGCGCCCTCAAGGCGCGCCGACGCTGCTCGCGCTCGTCTTCCTCGCGAACAGTCCCGAGCGTCGCACCGGCCTCCAAGGTGCTCATGCAGCTTGGGCGGCAAACGTCCGCCGGATGGTGATGTAATGATCGGCGCCACGGAAAGTGCCGTGCTTCGTGCAAACCGTCACAAAGTCGGCTCCCTGAATTGGTTCGAGCAGGATCGTCAGAGTGCCGTCGCTGGACTGCGCCTCCACGATGACTCCGGCTCGGTGCCGCAGGACGAGCGCCTCGCCGAGCAAGTCGAGAAACAGCTCAAACGCTTGCGGCTCAAGGTTCCCAAGCGCGGAAAGCCGCAGGCGTTCGCCATTCGCGAGTCGCGCTCGGGCGGCGGCGATCTGCCGCGCTTCTTCGCGCGCCTTCAGAGCCAGCGCCGCCTTCTCCGCGGAGCGGTCCACGATCGCGTGGGTAGGGCCTTTGCCGCCATGACGACCGGTGCGGCGAAAGCGCACAGGAATTACAAATGGCTCGGCCTCCTGCCAACTCACCGCGAGACCAGTTTCATTCGCCAGCCGTTCTATTGTTTCCCGCGAGGCGGCAAGATGGCGTGCAGATTGCAGCGCGAAAGCGGAGCGCCACAACCGGTGCGCCGCGTCGTCGTCCGGTGTTTCGGCGAACCAGCGGGCAAGCGTCTGCAGATCCGCGACCCGATCGCTGCGGCGCACTCGACGATCGTTGATACCGGTGACGGCATTCAGCAACGAGGCGATGGCCGTGCGAGCGCGCGAGCGCAAAAGCTCCGCCTGCGATTCCTGCCCCACGCGAGTGAAGAACCAGCGCCGAAAACCGTTCCAGCGCTCGCGCCAGCGCAACGTGGCAGCCTCGATGTCATCCGGTGCCGGCGCGAAAGCATCCTTGCGCTCGTGACGCGCCGCCGCGACCAGCAGCCTGTCGAGGCCGAGCTGCTCGATTCGGTCGATGCACTGCGCGATCGCGCTCGTCGCCACGATCAGCGCTTCCATAAAACGCTGAAGGTAGTCCACGAGCCGGTGTTTGTAGGTCTGAAAATCTTCAGCTCCGACACCGAGCAATTCGCGGCTGCCGAGCACCTCGCGAAGAAACGACTGCGCTCGTGAGGTCAGCTCGTCGAAAGAGCCATGCAGCAACTTCAACGCGCTCTCGATCTTCGCGCCGTCAGCCGTCGTTTCTTTCGCCAGTAGTTCAAGCTGACCGAGCTGCGCCTGGATGTCATCAAAAGCACGGCTTTGCAGTTCGCCAGGCTGCCCCACCGACTGCCGAAAAACAGCAATGGCTTTCTCCATCGCCTCACCGGCAGCCGTGAGCTGGTAGAGCTTCCGGGTCCGATAGAACTCTTCCACCGTTCCTACATCGCTTGTGTCAGGCTCCGCTTTGAGGTTACCCCAATAATCCAGCATCATGAGCGCCGATTCGATCTCATCTTGTGGCGGCGCAATTCCTCCCGCGGCGGCAAGCCGTTCGCGCACTTCGCCCGGACGAAGACTGAGCTGAAAGAGCGCTCGCGCCTCAGCGAAAACCTCCAAGACCTGACGATAGAGTGACGTGTTCTCAACGCTAAGGTGCTTAAAAACCTGAAACTGCGGATCCCCAGATTCATCTTCGGAAGTCATGGCTGCCATTATCCAGATTCCGAGGGTTTCGTCCAAACGCGATTGATTCGCATGTTCTCCGGCGAACGCTCGACACCGCATCGCAAGTAGTCATGCGTTTCGGATGCCTGCTTTTGACACGCTCTTTTCGTCATGCCACCGCTCGACGACACGCTTAAGACCATCGACCACGCCTCGCGTCAGGACGACCGCTGGCTGTTCCTACCCCTACTCGTCATCGGCCTGATCACGATCTGGTTTCTCGCCCGGTATTTTATGCGGCAGGTTGAGGCATTGCAGCGGGAGATCGTCGCCACACGGACGGATTTCGAGGCGCATCTCAAAACGGCGAATGCCGAGATGGTCGCAGCGTTGACGAAGAGCAGTGAGATCATCGCCCATAACTCGGTGATTCTGGAGCAGATTCACCGGCGACTGACCGATGATGTTGGCCGTGAGATTCGCTCGGATTCCGCACGTAACAGCCGATAGTGCCTCGCGAGCAGACGCAGGTGATTAGGTGAGGAATCGGTGCTTCACCCAGCCGCGGAATTCCTCGGTCGCAGAGCGGAGTTGCACC